>JANTGU010000033.1 GCA_024762735.1 Bacteroidales bacterium
GGGATGGGGATATTGCAGAAGCTGCCAAATATAAAAATCTAATACTAACCAAATATCCTGATAGCGATTATGCCAAGGTAATGCTCGATCCCGATTATTTTGTGAAGCTGGCTGCCAAAAAAGGACAAATTGTGAAGCTCTATGACCGCACCTACCGGGCCTTTGAACGCGAACAATATTTCAGGGTGCTCAGCTTCGCCAACAAGGCCATCCAAGAGTATCCGGATAATAAAACATTAATGCCCAGATTTCTGTATTTGCGTGCCATCGCCCTGGGTAAAGCCACCACGGTGGACTCGATGTACACCGAAATGAAAGCGCTGGTAGCAGCCTACCCGCAAAGCGAGGTGGCGCCGCAGGCCAAGCAGATTTTGAAAACCCTTAGAGCCGAATATGGCTTCGATGGGGGTGCCCCGGGAGCCGGCAGCCAGGAAGCTAAAAAGGTTACCAAGTATAAACTCATGAAGAAAATTCCGTTTTTCGTGATTCTGGCTGTAAATGGCGATAATGTAAAAATCAATCCGCTTAAAGTTCGTATCTCCGACTTTGATAAAAAATATTTCAGGTTGAGAAAGCTAAGGATTAAAAGCTTGCAGCTCGACAATCAGCGGGTGCTGATTACCATAGGTAATTTTACCAACAAAAACGATGCAGCTAATTATTACCGTGCCATCAAAAACGATGAGTATGTGTTGTCAGGGTTAAACAAGGACGATTACCAAATTTTTCCTATTTCTACCAAAAACTACCCCATCATGTATCGCGACAAAGATGTAAAAGGATACCTGGAGTTTATGGAAGAAAATTACGATTTTAAGTAATACAGATTGGTTTGGTAATAAAACAGCCTTACATCAAAGACTCATCTCTTCAAAAGTCTTCTTTCATATAATTTTGACAGGGTTCTCAATATTTATTAACCTCGAAACCCGGTTTAACAAAAGAAGAGTATATTTGTTCCAGTATTGGAACAAGAAGCCATCTCATGCCAAATCAAAAGGAAAATCCATTAAAATTTTATGCCAAATATTCCTCGCTGGCTATTCAGATGGGAATTATCATGGTGGCGGGAGCATTTGGCGGAAAAGAGCTTGACAAATACACCGGCTGGGCTTTTCCGGTGTTTACCCTGCTGCTTACCATCCTCGCGGTCATTGGCTCCGTGCTTTACGGCATGCGCGAACTTTTTCGGTACAATAAAAACGACAAAAAAAATACCCGTGACAAATAAATTGGAAACACAGGGGCATGATTATTTACCCCGGTAGGGGTAAAATCCGAATAGCCCGCGGGGTGTTAACCCCGGGTAAAATAAATAGTAAAATCTGTTTTGGCGTAATTTTTTTCGCGAAGCAAGAAAAAATCATGACAAAACGAGAAATAAGTAAATCAATCAGTGCCAAAATAATATACATATAAAAACAATGGAAACAACCTTTAAAAAGCTGGCGATACAGTTTACCTCTTTTGCCATTCTGATGATGTTAGCAACCCTACTGTTTGAATACCTTGTTCCCGCGCTCAGGGTTACCATCCACTGGCCGGTCATTTTACTGATAATGTATCTGATTACACTGGGTATTTTATACCTGCTGATTAATTCGTTAAAAGCGAGAATGATGAAATTTGTGAACACTTACCTGCTGGTGAGTTTTAGCAAGATGATACTTTTTGTCGTGGTGCTGTTTGTCTATGCCTGGCTCAATCCCGATGATGCCGTCTCGTTTATTTTAACTTTTCTTGTTTATTATCTGGCATTTCTGATTTATGAAGTGGCTGTTTTGGCTCGTTTAAAAGAGCCTAAAAAATAGTCGTGCAAACGATTGTAAAAAAAGTTTCTATTATCTTATTTGCTTTCATTAATTTTTATACTTTTAACGTTTCTTAACGATAAAAGGTTTATGGTGTATCAAGGATCGTTTCAGGATATATTATTTGTGCTTGCAGGACTGGCCTGGATAGCTTACTCGGCCTACCGTTCAAGTAAAAAAAAGGAGCGATCTTCGTCTGCCCCTTCCACGGCAAAAACCAATCAAAAAAGCTCTCTTTTCGAGGAGTTGCTGGAGCAGTACACGCAGGGTGCTGACGAGCCACCCGTGGAGGATTTTAACTTTGATAAAGTGGCGGAGGTTGCAACCAAGCCGCGGCAAACAGAGTCATCTATCGAAATGGTGGAGTCGTTTACTGAGGATGATATTTATGAAGTAGCAGAAAGTAAGCACGAGTTGGAAGCCGAATCGGCATTGAATGAAACGCAAATTCAAAGCAGGGCAAATGGTGCTTACAACATCAAAAAGCAGCTTGTTAACAAAACGTTTAATTTGAAAAAGGCATTTATATATGCTGAAATATTAAATAGAAAATATAGTTAATTTTTAAAGAATAAAAATAGGTTGATTGAAGAGTTGATAGTGTAATTAATTTTAAATTTACCGACCCTTTTAATAGAACAGTAGTCTATCATTATGGATATAAAATTGCGGATATGATTAGAAATTTACTCCTTACATTTGGTTTGTTTCTTTCCACGGGTATTATGTTGTTTGCGCAGCAAGGTGCCCTAAAAGGAAAAGTGATTGATAAGACAACCAAGGAACCTGTTCCTTTTGCCAATATCGTGTTGGAAAACAACGGAACGATGGTTGGGGGCGCGACCTCCGACTTTGATGGTAATTATCAAATTAAGCCAATTCCCCCCGGAAAGTACAGTTTAAAAGCGACTTACATCGGCTATAAAACGGTTATTGTAAACGGCATGGCTATTTCGGCCGATAAAACCCGGTTTTACGATATCGAGATGACCCCTACTTCGGAAACCCTGGAGGAGGTGGAAATTGTGGACTACACGGTTCCGTTAATTTCGAAGGATGAAACATCCAGTGGAGCTTCGGTTACCTCGGAGGAGATATCGAAGATGCCGAATCGTAGTGCCAACGCCGTGGCTACCACGGTAGGTGGAGTGTTCTCCAAGGACGGTGAGCGAGGCAGTGTTCGTGGAGCCCGTTCAAACGCTACGGCTATGTACATTGACGGGATCAGGGTTATTGGTAACTCCACGGTTCCGCAGTCGGCCATCGAGCAGGTGGACGTAATTTTGGGCGGTACACCGGCTCAGTATGGTGATGCCACCTCGGGGGTAATTAACGTTACTACCAAAGGAGCTTCCAGGAAATTTGGTGCCGGCCTCGAAATGGAAACATCGCAGTTTTTAGATGCTTTCGGTTACAACCGCTTAGGATTTAACGTGATGGGTCCATTAATCAAAGGAAAAGACAAAAACGGTACCGCCCTGCTGGGTTTCTTTATTGCCGGTGACGGTTACTATCGTAAGGATGGTGCCATATCAGCGGTTGGACACTATTATGCCAAAGACGATGTGCTGGCAAATCTCGAACAAAATCCGTTAAGACCCGCGGGTAGTGGAACCGGTACCTTTATTAATGGTAACTTCCTCCGCAATGATGACCTGCAAAAATTAAATTATTCAAAAAATACTACCAATTGGAACATCAACCTGTTGGGAAACGTGAGTGTTCGTACCACCGAAAATATCACCCTTACTTTTGGAGGAGCCTACAACCGGTCGCACAACAATGCTTTTAGTTACTCCGGCTCGCTGCTCAACTACAATAAAAATGGTGTTTACAACGACGAAACCATTCGCGGATACGTGCGTTTTACCCAGCGTTTTCCTTCGGGAAGCGATAATAAGTCGCTTTTGAGGAACGTGCTTTATACTGTTCAGGCCGACTACACCAAGGTGCGGGGTGAGCATGGCGATCCAAACCATTGGGACGATATTTTTAAATATGGTTACCTTGGTAAATTCAGTACGTTTAAAGAACCTACCTTCGAACTTGGCAGTGATACGGTAAATGGTGTTTTTTATGATAATGTGCAACTCCTCAATCAGTGGGATAACGATACCCTGACCACCTGGACACCGGAAGATTACAATCCGTTGGTAGCACAATATACCACGAGTTATTATGAAACTTTTGCCGGTTACCCTGAAGGCCATTACGATAATACTGACAACATTTTGTTAGGAGGTGGTCTGTTAAACGGAAGACAACCGGGATCGGTGTATGGTTTGTATCAGTCGCCAGGAACCAACCAGGTGGGTTATGGTAAATACGACAACGATCAGTACAACCTTAGGTTGGATGCTTCCATGGACCTGGGTGATCACGATATCAAGCTGGGATTCCAGTATGAGCAACGCTCCAATGCAGGCATCAGCTGGGCAACCACCGGCATGTGGAACCTGATGCGCCAGCTTACCAACTTCCATATCCTGGAACTTGATAAAGACAATCCCGACTTGATTCAGCACGATGGCATCGTGGATACCATTATCTATTACAGAAAGTATGATGCCCTTACACAACGTACTTTTGATAAAAACCTTCGTGAAAAATTAGGGCTGCCGGTGGATGGCCTCGACTTTATCACCATCGACTCCTATGATTATGATAACCAGTCTATCGAGTATTTTGATAAAAATGGTGATAAGCATACGGTTCAGCTCGATAAAGACCTCTTTAATATTGATATGTTTGCGCCCGACGAGCTGTGGAACGACGGTAACTCTTACATCAGTTATTACGGTTTCGATTACAAGGGCAATAAGTTAAAAACCCAACCTTCTTACGATGATTTCTTTGGTAAGCAGGATGCTAACGGTATGTACACCCGTGACATCGGTGCTTTCAAACCTATCTACATGGCCGGTTATATTCAGGACAAATTCTCTATTAAAGACCTTATTTTTAATATAGGTGTCCGTGTTGACCGTTACGATGCGAACCAAAAAGTGTTAAAAGACCCCTATCTGCTCTTCCCTGCAAAAACAGCGGGCGAAGTTAGCAATCTGGGAGGTAATCAAATTAGTCATCCCGGCAATATTGGCAGCGACTTCGTGGTTTATGCCGATAAAGTGGAAAATCCGACACGGGTAACCGGTTATCGTAATGGAAATGTCTGGTATAACGAGCAGGGAGTGGAAATACAGGACCCTTCTATCTTAGATGTGGGAAGTGGTATTTCGCCGGTGCTTCAAGACCCTAACCAGGAAAAGGTTAACATCAGTTCCTTTAAAGATTATGATCCGCAGGTGAGTATCATGCCGCGTATCTCTTTCTCGTTTCCTATCTCTGATGAGGCACTCTTTTTTGCCCATTACGATGTGTTAACACAGCGTCCTTCGAGTAATACTTTTATCACTCCCGCGACCTATTATTATTTTAACACCATCAGTGGTTCGATTAACAACCCGTCACTTTCGCCTGAAAAAACCATTGACTACGAGTTGGGATTTACTCAAAAGCTAAACAACACTTCAGCCATTACTTTTTCGACGTTCTACCGCGAGATGCGTAACATGATTCAGTTGTACCGTTTCAACGGTGCCTATCCTAAAGACTACACCTCTTATAATAACCTCGACTTTGGAACCGTGAAAGGGCTAACGGTGGATTACGACTTGCGCCGTACCGGAAACATCCAGTTGCGGGCATCTTATACCCTCCAGTTTGCTGACGCAACGGGCTCGTCAACCACCACGGCTGCTTCGTTAATTGCTGCCGGGTTGCCTAACCTGCGTTCTACTTTCCCGATGCCCTGGGACAGACGTCACCAGTTTAACATCGTGTTCGACTTCCGTTATGCCGATGGGAAAAAGTACAATGGCCCTCGCATCAACCGCGATAAATCAGGCAAAGCACCCATCGATATTTTAAGCAATTTTGGTGTTAATATGACCCTAAGTGGAGGATCGGGTGTACCTTATACGGCATCACGAAATGTAACTTCGCCCATCTCGGGAGGCGTTAACCTGCTGAGAGGTACTTATGGCGGATCACGTTTGCCTTGGCAGTTTCGTATTGATATGAGGGTAGATAAAGATTTTTACTTTAAACCCCATACCAATAAAGACGGTTCTACACACCAGTCGTTTATGAATGTTTACTTCCTGGTATTAAACGTACTCAATACAAAAAATGTGTTAAATGTCTATCCTTACACCGGTAATGCCGATGATGATGGTTATTTGGCAGCCCCCGAATGGCAGCGCGAAATTAATAACCAGCTGGATCCCGAGTCGTACAGAGAGCTCTACAGTATCTATGCAAATAGACCCGGTAATTATAGTGCGCCGCGACAAATTCGGTTTGGTATTTCATTCAACTTTTAATATCACACCTTAATAATAGATATAGTAACTAAAGAATAAACAGAATATATTATGAAGAATATTACTCATATTTTATTGATTGTTTTCATTTCATCGCTCATGGCTTCCACTACTTATGGAAGAGAGGTGCAATACGACAGTCTTAAAGTGAAGCGTGTTTTAAAAAATACCACGGCAGGGTGTGCACCTGCTGCCGGGTTCGAGTGGCTTGACATTAACAATGTGAAAGCACGTATCAACACCGGTGGTGATATGTGGTGGGACTTGCCCGGTGGAACCGGATCGAAGTATTATATCCCTAAAAACGGAACAGCTACTTCCATGTTCTCAGGGGCGCTGTGGATTGGAGGTCTCGATATTAACAATCAGCTTAAATTAGCCGCTTTGCGTTATCGTCAGGTGGGTGTCGACTACTGGACAGGCCCCTTAACCACTGATGGAACCGCTGCTATTGATGCGGCAACCTGCTCGCAGTACGACAAGCATTTTAAACTTTACAGGGCTGATGTGGACGAATTTTTATCGCACACCGATCCTGAAACAGGAGTTTTTGTACCGGACGAAAATTACACGATACCTGAATCCATTTTAAACTGGCCGGCTCATGGCGATCCTTCCAAAGGTCAAAGCTATTACCTGGCACCGTTTTACGATAATGATGGTGATGGTGAATATGATCCCTATCAGGGTGACTACCCCTATTATGACATCGACAACTCATTATGCCATACCAAAACACCTACCAAGGATGAAGAAATAGAAGGTACCATTCATGGTAGTGTGCTGTCTGACCAGGTGGTAAAAGGTGACCAAACCCTTTGGTGGGTATTCAACGACAAGGGTAATGCCCATACCGAAACCCAAGGATCAGCCATTGGCATGGAAATCAGGGCGCAGGCTTTTGCCTTTGCTACCAACGATGTGATTAACAACATGACCTTTTATAGTTACGAAATCATTAACCGCTCTACTTTTGAATTAACCAATACCTATTTTTCGCCCTGGGTGGATACCGACCTTGGTTATGCTTTCGACGACTTTGTAGGTTGCGATGTGGCCAGAGGATTAGGTTATTGCTATAACGGTAAAGATGTGGATGGCAACGGCGATGTGGAAGCTTATGGAGATCAGCCACCGGCTGTGGGTGTTGACTTCTTCCAGGGTCCCTACATGGATCCTGATGGAATTGATAATCCAAAGTATGATTCTGTTTTAGATGCCAGTGGCAATATCATTGCCAAACAACGTTGTGACGAAAGTATCAACGGGGTTAACTTCGGAAACGGTATTGTGGATGACGAACGTTTTGGAATGCGCCGTTTTGTCTATCACAACAACGGGGGAAACCCTGCCCAGAGTGACCCAAGTATTGCTCCTGAGTATTATAATATGTTGCGTGGTATATGGAAAGACGGTACCAAAATGTATTATGGTGGTACGGCTTATATTACCGGCCAGGGAACCGTGGGCCCCGAGTGTGACTTTATGTTTCCCGGTGATTCTGACCCCTGTAACTGGGGTACCGGAGGTCAGCCGCCTAACGGTGGTTTTGGCCAAAATGGCTTTTACTGGACAGAGCAAACAGGAAATAATGGTTCGCCGAACCCTCCCGGAGACAGAAGGTTTATGCAGTCGGCAGGTCCTTTTACCTTGAAACCGGGTGCCGTAAACTACATAACCGTGGGTATTCCATGGGCACGTGCTACATCAGGTGGGGCCTGGGCCTCGGTCGAATTGCTGCGTGTGGTGGATGATAAATGCCAGGCACTGTTTGATAACTGCTTTAAAGTGATTGACGGGCCAACGGCACCAGACCTTTCGGTTTCGGAACTGGATAGAAAATTTATCTTTTATATTTCAAACTCTAAATCATCCAACAACTATCAGGAAGAATATGCTGAATTTGACCCCAATATCATTCAGCCTCTCCCAACGGATGAAACCAAACGTAGTGACTCTATCTACAGGTTTGAAGGCTATCAGATTTTCCAACTTAAAAACGATCAGGTTACCATCGAGAGTATTCATGATCCTGATTTGATGAGACTGGTGGCTCAGTTTGACATCAAGAATGGCGTTACCAAGTTGGTCAATTATTATCATGATGAGTCTATTGGCGGTAATGTACCCGTAGTGGAAGTTAGGGGTGGCGATAATGGCATCTCTCACTCATTCGAAATTACACAGGATGCATTTGCTTCGGGTGACGTGCGCTTGGTCAATAACAAGGTATATTATTATACAGCTATTGCTTACGCCTATAATAACTATATGGATTATAATGATGACCCGAATGTTACAGGGGGATTGTTTGGCCAAAAGAAACCCTATCTGTCGGGACGTAAAAATATTAAACTTTACTCGGCCATGCCTCATCGCACTGTTAATGGCACGGTTATCAATGGTGATTACGGTACACGCCCGCAAATTACACGCATTGCCGGTTATGGTAATGGAGGGATGACCCTGGAGCTTGCTGATGAAACCATAGAGGAAATTTTAAGCAAACCTCCTGCCAGCGAAACCAATATTTTTGGAGGTCCTGACTACCCCATGGTATATCATCCTACTTACAAGGTTAATGCCGGCCCTGTTAATGTTAAAGTTATTAACCCGCTTGGCGTAAAAGAAGGTGATTTTGAGCTTTGGCTCGATTCGTTGGAACGGGTTAAAATATATGGTGTGAGCGATGTGGTGGGTCTCGTCGGTGATACTACTTCTAAAATGGTCGCTAAATGGCACATCAAGGATAAGGCAACCGGTGAAATTTACAACGCCGATACCACGATTATCCTGAACAACGAGCAGCTCTTTAACGACCTGGGACTTTCCGTACAAATGACGCAACCCTATCAACCCGGCCCTATCGATGTCGGTAAGGTAGAAGTGGACAATAACCTTAGTCTTGTAAAAGCTGTGCTGGCTGATAACAATGGGCTCATTAGCTCATCGGTTGTTTACGAAGATAGTTCTCGCATGTGGTTGAGCGGTGTGGAAGATGAAGATGTGCCGGGCTATGTGTTGGATTGGATTCGTGCAGGAACTTACCAGAGCCAGGAGTCAGCTAACGATAACGACTGGGGTATGCAGTCGAAACCACCGAACCCTTGGGATCCTGACGAGGCTTACGAAAAAATTGCCAATGGTACCTGGGCTCCTTACGCGCTTACTACTTATGGTAACAATTCATTAATTGGTAGTGGCGTTGTTCAATCGCGCGTGGGACCCGCTTTTAATGGCATGGCTAAAACATTCTGTGGAATGGACGATTTGGCGAGTGTTGATATCGTGTTTACACCGGACAAATCAAAATGGTCACGCTGTCCAGTTATTGAAATGAGTTTTGATTCTCTTTTGGCTGAAGGCCATGCACCGCAGTTTGGATTGCGTGCCGCTCCATCGGTAGATAAAGAGGGTAATTTTGCAACACCCGGTTCAGGGCCGAGCGATAACCCTGATGATCCTAACTATATTAGTGATCATGGCATGGGTTGGTTCCCGGGGTATGTTATTAATGTTGAAACCGGTGAAAGATTGAATGTAATGTTCAGTGAAGATTCCTATCTGGGAGCATTCAATGGCCGTGATATGTTGTTTAACCCAACGGCTAAAGATCCTGATATTACCAATCAATTTAACGATGATAATATTTTTAGCGGGACTGGTTTCAATCGTATTCCGGTATTAGGAGGTAAACACTATGTTTATATCATGAAACATAACAAATCGGTGTTTGATCAATTAGGGATATATGCCGAGTTTAACTCTCCTGCTTACGATGCGGGTAAATATGCTCACACGGTAATCGATACGTTAATTTCCGATCCATTCAATATCTTAATATCGAATTTTTATTCACAGATAATGTATGTAGGCATGCCTATGGCCACCAAAGGCCAGGAGTGGTTAAGCAATGAGGCAACGGTTAAAATCAGGGTGGCTACCCCTTATCGTCGTGGCTATACCGAAGCAGCATTGGATACGGTTTATCCCGGTATGGATGTGAATAATCAATACCCGATTTACGAGTTCACTACCAAAGGAGTTAGCACCGAATACAGTAACCCTGAAAAACTTACTACTGATCTGGATGAAATCAGGGTGGTACCCAATCCCTATTACGCTTATTCTGATTACGAACATAATGCGTTGGATACAAGGGTTAAAATTACCAATTTGCCCCGCAAGTGTACCATCACCATTTATAATGTTTCGGGTGTAAAAATCAGACAGCTTACCAAAGATGATCCGGTTACAGCGTTGGAATGGGATTTGAAAAACTTTGCAGGTGTGCCCATTGCCGGAGGTATCTATTATGTTCACGTGGAGGCACCCGAAGGGGAGCACGTGGTTAAATGGTTCTGCTCGCAGCGTGTACCTGACCTGAACACTTTCTAAAAAAATGAATATCAATTTGAACAAGAATAAACCGTTTGGATTATGAAAACTCTTTATAAATATTTAGCACTTTTATTAATTGGAGTAGCGTTTACACCTCAGTTTCTCCAGGCTGGAAACAAGGACCGTTCCGGTCAGGCAGGTGCATCGGAGTTGCTGATAAACCCATGGGCACGCAGCTCTGGCTGGGGCTCGGCCAACATGGCACGGGTGCATGGCCTGGAAGCCATGTGGGGTAATGTGGGAGGCTTGGCCTTTACCCATAAAACTCAGGTTAATTTTGCCCACACCCAATGGTTAAAAGGTACGGGTACCAATATTTTTGCTTTTGGGTTAGCCCAGCGTGTAAGCGAGTCTGGTGTGTTTGGCCTTCAGGTGATGTCGATGAACTTTGGTGACATTGAAGTTACCACCACCGATAATCCTGACGGTGGTTTGGGAACCTATAGTCCCAGCCTGATTAATTTTGCACTCTCTTACTCAAAATCGTTTTCCAATAGCATTAGTGCCGGTGCGGTGTTTAAAATTATTTCGGAAAGCATGTCAGATAATACCGCTGTGGGTGTTGCCATCGACATTGGTATTCAGTATGTAACCGGTGCCAACGACCAGTTTGCCTTTGGGGTAGCGTTGAAAAACATTGGGCCTACCATGAAGTTTTCGGGTGATGGATTATCTATCAAAGCCTTTATCCCCGGTCAGGAAACACAGTTTACGCTGGAGCACCGCTCGGATGAATTTGAAATTCCTGCCCAGTTAACCATTGGTGCTTCTTACGATTTTCTGTTTGGCAAAGAGCTGCGATTAACCCCAGCGGTAACCTTTTTATCGAACTCCTTTACCAAGGATCAGTTTGCTGCCGGTTTGGAATTTAGCATGAAGGACTGGGTGATGATCAGGGGTGGATATACATACGAAAAAGGAATTTGGGATCCCATGACTACTTCGGAAAGAAGCAATATCAGTAGTGGACTGAGCCTGGGAGCAACCGTACAGGTTCCCATTAATAAGGAAAGCGGTTCTTATTTCTCCATCGATTATTCCTATCGCGAAACCGTTAGCTTTAACGGCAATCACACCATCGGAATTATTTTGAATTTCTAAAAAAAATTGTCGGCAAGACAAATCTTTTTATCTTTGCACTTTCAAAGAGACCCTTAATGAACTGTTAAGGGTCTTTTTTATCTTTTATTCATCAACATATTTAAAATATTGTACTATGTCAGCATCCAGATATTATACAGAAGAAGGATTGCAGAAACTAAAGGACGAACTGGATCACTTGATCAGGGTTGAGCGCCCCTCTATTTCGGCTCAAATTGCTGAAGCACGCGACAAAGGCGAT
Organism: Bacteroidales bacterium; assembly: GCA_024762735.1. GTDB lineage: Bacteria > Bacteroidota > Bacteroidia > Bacteroidales > F082 > B16-G9. The sequence continues at coordinate 11,940 of JANTGU010000033.1, forward strand.
CTTTCTGAAAATGCAGAATACGATGCCGCTAAAGAGGCACAGGGATTGCTGGAACTTAAGATTTCCAAGCTTCAGGAAATTGTAAGCAGTGCCCGTATCATCGACGAATCAAAAATGGATAGTTCCAAAGTACTTATCCTTTCCACGGTTAAAATCAAGAATCTTAAAAATGGCGCTGCCATGAGTTATACACTGGTTCCCGAAAAGGAAGCTGATTTAAAACAACATAAAATTTCGGTAGATTCGCCCATTGCTAAAGGCCTGCTGGGTAAACAAGTGGGCGATAAGGTTGAAATTGAAGTTCCTGCCGGAACCATACCGTTTGAAGTTATTGAAGTGACAAGATAATAAGCGGCTTCCTCTGGTTGCTTGTTAATATTTCCTTTCCAAAGGTTTTTAAATAAGGGTTCATCTTAGCCGGTGCTGC
>JANTGU010000034.1 GCA_024762735.1 Bacteroidales bacterium
TGAGCGGTGCACCAAGAGTGCACGTAGGGAAAAAAGATGCTAAAAAAAGCAGAAAAGAGGGAAACATTCCCTGTGTAATTTACGGCGGTGAATCACAAGTTCACTTTACTCTTCCTGAGTTAGCCGTCGACAAAATTATTTTTACCCCGGAGGTTTTTGTGTTTAACATCACCATTGACGGTAAAGAGTACCAAACTATTATGCAGGACATCCAGTATCATCCTGTTACCGATAAAGTACTTCATATCGACTTTCTTGAAGTTCCCGAAGGTAAAAATGTGGTGGTAGGCCTTCCTGTTAAATTTGTGGGCGTGGCACCCGGCCTTATCAAAGGGGGTAAACTCCAGGTTAAATATCGTAAATTGCGTGTTAAAGGACTTCTTGAAAATATGCCCGAGTTTATTGAGTTAGATGTTTCAAAACTGGATCTTGGCAACTCGATTAAAGTCAGAGACCTGAGTTTGGATAACTTGCAGGTTGTGGAAACGCTTAACGCTGTTGTAGTACAAGTTAAAATGGCTCGTGGTGCACAATCCGGCGATGAGGAAGAAGAAGGTGAAGAAGAAGGTGAAGCAGCAGCAGCTCCTGAAGAATAAATCTTTTTATTTTAATATAAAAGGGCAGAACATACATGTTTTGCCCTTTTTTTTGTTCTTTTGAATCATGAAATATCTTGTTGCAGGGTTAGGGAATATAGGTGCCGAGTATGAAAATACAAGGCATAACATAGGGTTTAAAATTGCCGATGCGCTGGCTGCCGATCTGGATGCAAAGTTCAAGGTTGACCGGCTTGCTTCGGTGTGCCAGGCCAAATACAAATCACGTACGCTGGTTATTATTAAGCCAACTACTTACATGAATCTTAGTGGTAAGGCTGTTAAATATTGGCTGGAGAAAGAAAAAATACCTATTGAAAACCTTATCGTGATACTCGATGATATTGCCCTGCCTTTTGGTACTTTACGGCTTCGGCCCAAGGGAAGTGATGCCGGGCATAACGGGTTAAGTCATATCATTCAAACTTTGGGAACCAATCAGTTTGCACGCCTGAGGTTTGGTGTCGGGAACGATTTCAGACGGGGATACCAGGTAGAATATGTGTTAGGAGCGTGGCCAAAAGAGGAGGAAAAAGAACTTCCTTTTAAAATTAATACTGCCATCGAGGTGGTGAAGAGTTTTACCACCCTTGGCCTTGCCCGAACCATGAACAGTTATAACAAAAAACCGGGTTAAGCGCCTGGCTGTTTACCAATGTTTTTCGTGGCTGATGGGTCAGAAGAAGACATATCTATGTCAAACATCTCTTCAATTTTTTCTTTCGCACGCTTTTTAACCTCAGGCGTTATTGCCGATGAGACGCTTGCAATAGCATAACTTAAAAATGCCGCATCATCTGAAAAACCTAACACGGGAATAAAATCGGCAATTAAATCGGTGGGCAAAATAAAATAACCCAAGGCCGCCATTATTATCAGCTTGTTGCGTAATGGAACACTTTTATCCGACAGGAGAGCATAAAGCAGCATGACATAAAACAGCACTTCTGCCCCCAACTTTAGCCCGACTTTGCTAAGCTTTGCCAATAAATCAGACTCCGAATAGAGTTCAATATATTTACGAAGCGTGGCGAATTTCACGGGTTTTTTATATTCATTTTGCCATTCGTACATAACTAACTAACGCTTATTGTTTGCTGATAGTGTGTTCTGCTTGCAAAGATAACGATAATTATTAACCCTGCACCAGCCCCGATTTACCCAATTTGTTTGTAACTTTGATTGCAATAACAAACAATAGCTATGTGTGGCAGGTTTCAGCTTTCGGTTAAAGGGAAAGAGATATCAGAGCGATTTAATGTCGAGGTGTTTGAAGAGCGTTATACCCCAAGTTATAATTGTGCTCCATCGCAATTATTGCCGGTAATAGCCAACAGTAACCCGAAAAAAGTAAGTTTTTATCGGTGGGGATTTATGCTGCCAAAGGCAAACGAACCAAAAACAAAATTTACCCTGATTAATACCCGTGCCGAAACAATAGATACAAAACCACTTTTTAAAGAAGCTTTTGAGCGACGAAGATGCCTGATTCCTGCCAATGGGTTTTATGAATGGCGATCGAGAGACAAGGCTCCCTTTAGAATTTTTCTTGCGAATGAGCCGCTGTTTTCCATGGCCGGAATATGGGATTACCGGAAGGATAACGACGATACAGCGGTTTATTCATTTTCTATAATTACTACTCGTGCAAATAAAAAGATGAGTGCACTCCACCATCGGATGCCGGTGATACTTGACAGGAGTGATGAAGAGGAGTGGCTTCATGGCAATGACCGGGCATTTTTGAAAAAGATTTTAGAACCTTATGCAAAACAGGATATAGAAATGTACAGGGTGTCGACTAAAATCAACTCGCCTAAAAACATAAGTGCAGAGGTAGCTTTACCTGCCCGGGATGGGGAACAGCTGGGTCTGTTTTAGAGGATTACTTAATTTGTGATAGCTCGTGCATCTCATTTTTTTCCAACAGCAGCTCAATCCCTTTTATTTTCGACAGATTCATTTTAAACACACCGGTTACCCCTTTTACCTTTCGCAAGGTAGCTGTCAGGGCATCGAGTTCACTCCGGTTTCCCGATTTTTCAATAATTAACAAGTAGTCGATTTGCCGGTAGCCGGGTAGGAGTTTCTGTTTTGGATGATGATTGGCAATAAGAAACGATTTAATTTTCATTTCATCACTGCGGAAATAATACCAGGAAAAGGGGAGGGGCTTTTTATCAACCTCATGAAAAACAAAATCCTGATACTTGGCAAAGTTAAATCCCATCGCTTTATTGATATGATGAACAAGCTGGTAATCAGCAAATGTTGACACGATGCCCAGCAGCAGATAGGCATCGTCATAATCAATAATAACTTTTAATTTTTTTACCACGTTGATGTTGTTTTTCTTTTTTTCAAAAGTAAAACAAAAAGCAATGGGAAGGGGAGCTAATGGGTGGGAATTGATAATCCTAATTTCGTCCACGCCTTTTCGGCAGCCAGCTTTTCAGCTCCTTTTTTCGAGAGGCCTCTGCCTGAAGCAACACGGCTTCCGTCAACAACAACCTGAACAATATATTGCTGGTCGTGCTTCGATTTAATCTCTTCAACCAGCTCAAAATGTAAATCGTGTTTTTCTTTTTGCGACCACTCAATCATTTTGCTTTTGTAGTTAATGTCGGCATTCATTAAATTTTCGACATCAAAATTAAGCAGCACGATACGATTGATAATGATTTTTCGGGTAAACTCGTATCCTTTATCCAGGTAGAGTGCCCCAACAAAGGCCTCGAAGGCATCGCCGGCCGCTGACTTTCCGGTTCCTTTTTTTTGATCCGACGAGAGGATTAATTTTGACAGCCCCAGTTTATACGAAAGTTTGTTGAGTGATGACCTGCTGACAATTTTTGAGCGCATCTCGGTTAAAAAACCTTCTGCTTCATAAGGGAACCGCTTAAACAGAAATTCAGCTACCACAGCTCCTAATATAGCATCGCCCAGGTATTCCAGCCTTTCGTTGTTGATTTTAACACCGTTAATTTTATCCAGCGAGGCTGACCGGTGGCGTAATGCCAGCTTGTATAAAAAAATATTTCCGGGATAAAATCCGAAAATATTCTTGATAGAAGTTCGTAATTTTTTTTCCTTGGATAGATGTGCCTTAAAAAAATCTTTCAGAAACAAAACAAAGCGTGTTTACTGTCCAAATTTTTTAAAGATAATGGAAGCGTTGTGGCCGCCAAATCCAAAAGTATTACTCAATGCATAGTTAACAGTTCGTTTAACCGCTTTGTTGCCAAAAGTAAAGTTAAGTTTGCTGTCAATTTTTGGATCGAGGTTAAATTGATTGATGGTAGGAGGAACAGCATCATGCTTAACGGCTAACAAAGCTGCAATGGCTTCAACGGCACCGGCACCGCCTAACAGGTGTCCTGTCATCGATTTGGTAGAGTTGATGTTGATTTTGTAAGCATGCTCGCCAAAAAGTTTATTAATGGCTAACGGTTCCACGATATCACCAACAGGGGTAGAGGTTCCATGGGTATTAATGTGGTCGATGTCTTCCTTTTGTATTCCGGCATCTTCGATGGCTGCTTTCATGCAAAGGTAAGCGCCATAACCTTCGGGATGCGGCGCTGTCATGTGATAAGCATCCCCCGACAGGCCTGCTCCTGCTACTTCGCCATAAATTTTAGCTCCTCTGGCAAGAGCGTGTTCAAGTTCCTCAAAGATAAGGCCGGCACCTCCTTCGCCTATTACAAATCCATCCCTGTCAACATCAAAAGGCCGTGAGGCGGTGGCAGGGTCATCGTTACGGGTCGAGATGGCGCGCATCGCGTTAAAGCCTCCCACCCCAACCGGGGTTACAGCGGCTTCGGAACCTCCCACTACAAAAGCGTTGGCTTTTCCAAGGCGAATGTAGTTATAGGCATCCGACAGCGCGTTGGCTGATGAGGCACAAGCTGATACGGTGGCAAAATTAGGGCCTCTAAATCCATACTTGATGGAAATCTGACCTGCTGCAATATCAGCAATCATTTTTGGAATAAAAAAAGGATTGAAACGGGGAGTTCCATCTCCTTTGGCAAAACCTGTAATCTCTTGTTGAAATGTGTCAAGTCCACCAATACCGGCAGCCCAGATTACCCCCACCTTATCGTGGTCAATTTCAGCAGCATCAATACCTGAATCTTTGACAGCTTCGCCTGCAGCCACCATACCAAAAATGGCATAACGGTCAAACTTGCGGGCTTCCTTGCGGTCAAAATAATCCTTAACGTCAAAACCTTTTACCTCGCAGGCAATTTTTGTTTTGAATTTTGATGTGTCGAAATGAGTGATAGTGGCACAACCATTAGCCCCCTTAAGCAATCCCTCCCAATATGCTTGAGCGGTATTACCTATAGGGGTAATTGCACCGATACCGGTAACAACTACCCTTTTTAATTCCATAGATTAATAATTGATGATCTACAAATGACTTTCGATGTACGTAATAGCGTCTCCTACAGTTTCTATTTTCTCTGCTTCTTCATCAGGAATCGAAAGATTGAATTCTTTTTCAAATTCCATGATTAATTCAACAGTATCAAGCGAATCAGCGCCTAAATCGTTGGTGAAGCTTGCTTCTTTTGTTACTTCACTTTCTTCTACGCCAAGCTTATCAACGATAATGCTTACAACTTTTGAATGTACGTCTGACATATTGTTTATTTTTAATGGTTAAAACTGCTGCAAAGTAATGTATTAATGGTTTAAAAAACAAAAAAAAGTGAAAATTTTGAGTTTTAACCATGCCTTATATAATAAGGAGTAAGAATAAAAAAAATTTTTTCCAGCATCAAATCTCGTATTCGCCGGATAAGATTACCTTTGTTATTCAATGGTTTTATAGGAATAAATGAAAAAGATAGCCCTTTTTGCATCCGGAAATGGCACTAATGTTCAGCGTATTGCTGAGTATTTTAAGAATAATCAGGCGGTTACAATTGCCATGTTGTTATCCAATAACCCAAATGCGGGCGTATTAAAACGAGTAGAAGCTTTAGGGTTGAATAGCTTAGTGTTTTCGAGAGAAGATTTATATCACTCTTCAAAAATCATCGATGTTTTAAAATCCCTGGAAGTTGACCTAATTGTTTTGGCAGGCTTTCTTTGGCTAATTCCTGAATCATTCATTGCCGCGTTTCCCGGCAAAATTATTAACCTACACCCTGCGTTACTTCCCAAGTATGGAGGAAAAGGCATGTATGGCCACCATGTGCATGAGGCAGTTATTAACAACGGGGAGCCTCAGTCGGGGATAACCATTCACCATGTAAACAACAAGTACGACGAGGGACAGATTATTTTTCAGTCTTCGTTTGACCTGGCTGATGATGAAACCCCTGCATCGCTCGCAAAAAAAATCCACCTGCAGGAGTATGAGCATTTTCCCCGGGTAATAGAAAAGCTGTTGTTGTCATCAACCGTGTAAATCGACTCTTTTTTTGTTTTATCCATCAATTTTCAATCTCATGATTTTTTCTCCCTTCTCATAGCCAATCTTTTTCTATTTTCGCATCCTGAAAAGTGTTTGATTATTAACGGTTGTAAAGAGAAGAAAATGGGATACGAGTTTAATAAAATTGAAGCCAAATGGCAAAAGTTCTGGAGCGATAACAAGGTTTATCAGGTGGATATTGACCACGATAAACCAAAGTTCTATGTGTTGGATATGTTCCCCTATCCTTCGGGGTCGGGGCTGCATGTGGGACACCCGCTGGGATATATTGCGTCCGACATCTATGCCAGGTATAAAAGGCTTCAGGGATTTAACGTGTTGCATCCCATGGGGTACGATGCTTACGGGTTGCCGGCTGAGCAATATGCCATCCAAACCGGCACGCATCCTGCCATTACCACCGAAAAAAATATTAAAAGATATCGCGAGCAACTGGACAAAATCGGATTTTCTTTTGATTGGGACAGGGAAGTGCGTACCAACGACCCTCACTATTTTAAATGGACACAGTGGACCTTTATACAGCTTTTTAAATCGTGGTTTAATAAGAAGACCGAAAAAGCCGAACCGATAGAAGCACTCGTGGCTGAATTTGAAAAAAAGGGAAACAGTGCCGTGTTAGCTGCCACTTCGCAGGAGGAAATTTTTACAGCTGACCAGTGGAACGCCTTTAGCGAGGACGAACAACAGGAAGTGTTGATGAATTATCGCCTGGCTTATATATCTGAAACCATGGTAAATTGGTGTCCGGCATTGGGAACCGTGTTGGCCAACGACGAGGTGAAGGAGGGACTTTCGGAACGCGGGGGACATCCCGTGGAGCGGAAAATGATGAAACAGTGGTTGCTTCGTATTTCGGCGTATGCCCAGCGATTGCTGGATGGCCTTGAAAATTTGGAGTGGTCTGATTCCATTAAAGAAATTCAGCGCAACTGGATTGGCAGAAGTGATGGGGCATCGGTGGTTTTTAAAGTAAAAAACCTTGATGATACCATCGAAGTTTTTACTACCCGTCCTGATACACTCTGGGGTGCCACCTTTATGGTAATGGCTCCCGAGCACGAGTTGATTGAAAAAATTACCACGCCGGAGCAAAAAGAGAAAATCGAAAAGTATGTTGCCTGGGCTAAAAATCGCTCGGAGCGGGAGCGCATGACTGAAGTTAAAAAGGTTACGGGTGAGTTTACGGGCGCTTACGGCATTAACCCGCTTACAGGGCAGGAAGTACCTATCTGGGTGGCTGACTATGTGCTGAGTGGCTATGGCACAGGTGCTATCATGGCTGTTCCTGCTCACGATAGTCGCGACTTTGCCTTTGCCCGTCACTTTAACCTGCCCATTATTCAGGTGGTAAGCAAAGAGGGTGAAGAGGCTACCGACCCGGCTACCTGGGACGAGTCCTACGACTCGAAAGACGGGGTTAGCATTAATTCGGGTTTTATTACGGGGTTGAAAACCAAGGAGGCTATTGCAGAAGTCATTAAACGCATTGAAGAGATGGGTATTGGCAAAGGCACTGTCAATTATCGTTTGCGGGATGCTATTTTTAGCCGTCAGCGCTACTGGGGAGAGCCGTTTCCGATTTATTATAAAAACGGAATCCCTTATCCTTTGGATGAAAGTGAGCTCCCGTTAGAACTTCCGGAAGTTGATAAATTCCTTCCTACCGAAGATGGTGAGCCGCCATTGGCGCGTGCTAAAAACTGGAAAACCAAAGAGGGGTATCCACTCGAAACCAACACCATGCCTGGCTTTGCCGGCTCAAGTGGCTACTATTTAAGATATATGGATCCCCACAACGATAAAGCATACTTTTCAAAAGAAGCTGTTGAATATTGGCAAAATGTTGACCTCTACCTGGGTGGTGATGAGCACGGCACCGGCCATCTGATTTATTCAAGATTCTGGAACAAGTTTTTGTTCGATCTGGGGCTTGCGGTTAAGGATGAACCCTATAAAAAATTAATCAACCAGGGAAAAATCCAGGGGCGTTCCAGCTTTGTTTATCGCGTACAGGGAACTGATAAATATGTTTCTTACGGGTTAAGAAAGCAATATGAAACACAAAAACTGCATGTTGACATCGATTTGGTGGATGGTGATGTGTTAGATACAGAAGCTTTTAAAAAATGGCGTCCCGAGTATGCCAATGCCACATTTATTTTAGAAGATGGTAAATATATTTGTGGGCATGAGATAGAGAAGATGTCAAAATCAAAATACAACGTTCAAAATCCCGACGATTTAATTGATCGCTATGGCGCCGATACCCTGCGGCTGTACGAAATGTTTTTAGGGCCTTTGGAACAGGACAAGCCATGGGATACCAAAGGTATTGAAGGGGTTTACCGGTTTTTGAAAAAACTGTGGCGCCTCTTTTTTGATGAGGATGACCAGATTATTGTAACCCGGGAAAAAGCCTCGGCTGCCGAACTAAAGGTGTTGCACAAAACCATTAAGAAAATTCAACACGATATCGAGCACTTTTCGTTTAATACGGGGGTGAGCGCCTTTATGATATGTATTAACGAGCTAACCGATTTAAATTGTCATAAACAGGAGATCCTTGAGCCATTATCCGTGCTGTTATCACCCTATGCTCCCCATATCGCCGAAGAGTTATGGCATTTGTTGGGCAACGAAGGCACGGTGAACAATGCTGTTTTCCCAAAGTATGAAGAGCAATACTTGCAGGAAAATACTTTTACTTATCCTGTTTCGTTTAATGGTAAAACAAGGTTCAAAATTGAATTACCGGTCGATTTGAGTAAACCGGATATTGAAAAAGCTGCCCTGGAGGCTCCCGAGGCTCAAAAATGGATCGAGGGGAAAACCGTTCGCAAAGTGGTTGTGGTTCCCAAACGAATTATTAATATTGTGGTGGGATAAGTACTTAGGAGGAGTATCTTAAAAAGTTGTGGTTAATGGAAAAAACAGACTGGGAGAATGGTTGTGTTATCAAAAGTAGTAATTGTTGCAAGTTTTGATAATTAAATTGTAACTTTGCCCAATGGATGAATATACAAATCGAAAGGAATACATTGATAAATTATTGTCATACAAAGACAAGGACTTAATCAAAGTTGTAAGTGGCTTTCGTAGGTCAGGGAAAAGCACTTTGTTGGAAATCTTGCAATCAAATTTATTATCCCAAGGTGTAGATAAGCAACAAATACAATTCTATAATTTCGAGTTGCCAGAAAATTATTTGAATAAAACATGGGACGGAATTTATTTTGAGATTAAGCAAAAGGCACTCGGTAGTAAAACTAATTATATTTTCCTGGATGAAGTGCAAAATATTCCGTTTTTTGAAAAATTGGTGGATGGACTTTTTGCCACGGAGAATATAGATGTCTACATTACAGGTTCGAATGCTTTTTTATTAAGTAGTGAATTAGCAACTTTACTAAGCGGTAGGTACATTGAAATTTCTATTTTACCTTTCTCATTTAAAGAGTACTTGACAGCTCGAAATATTGATATAGCGGATAAGTACCTCAATTTTGAAGCCTTATTCTTTGATTACGTTAATGAAACATCATTACCAAAAGGTGTTGAATTACGAGAGAGTGGTTTTGACAAAATATATGAATATCTTGATGCTATTTACACAACAATAATAGAAAAAGACATAACGCAACGCCATCAAATAAATAATAAACGAGCTTTTGCAAATATTGTAAAGTTTGTTGCATCTAATATTGGAAATCAATTATCACCAAGTAATATTTCCAAAGCACTTAAACAAGATGGACAAAATATACATCATGCTACTGTTGAAAAGTATTTAGAATATTTAGTTGCAAGTTTTGTATTTTACAAAGTAAATCGCTTTGATTTAAAAGGCAAAAAACAATTGGCTACACAAGAAAAATATTATTTGGTAGATGTAGGTTTGTTGAATTTATTGGTAGGCAAGGAGAGGATTACAGAACGAGGTCATATTTTAGAAAATATTGTTTATTTAGAACTAATACGTAGAGGAAACAAGGTTTGGACTGGTACTGCACGCAATACAGAAGTGGATTTTGTTTGTAAAAATCCGATGGGAGAGATTGATTATTATCAAGTGGCATGGCAAATGACAGATGAACGTACAGTTGAAAGAGAGTTTGGTGCATTGGAAAAAGTCAAAGACAACTATCCCAAATATTTGCTAACAACTGACTCATTTACACAGAATAGGAGTGGAATAAAACATTTGAATGTTTTTAACTGGCTACTTGGATTATGAAACCACTAACCACAACAGCAGCGCATAGTGCATGCCGGTTTGTTGGTTTTAAGACAAATAGTCGTACATTTGAAGTGTATTAATATTAACCAAAAAGGAAGTTTTAAGCGGCACGCACCATCGCTGCAAACCGTTGTGACATGCTTGTGTAAACTTATAATGCCTTTTAGTGAAACATTTCGATACACAAGTATCATGTAGTTAAGCTCCCCGGTAGCTTTCAGAAACCCCGGGTATAAAGAATACAAAATAATAAACCAATGAAAAATGCCTTAATCGTACTACTCGTCGTATTCGCTGTCAATGCATCGGGACAAAGCCTTTTTCCAACCAAATTTGACAACTGCCATGCGGGTAAATTTTTTGTCGAAAACAATGTTGTTTACACCAAGGTTAACTTGAATGCTTATTTAACTGAGTTAATGGCAAGCATGAACCCGGAAACTTTGTCTGACTTGCAAGGAGTGGTTACCATACAAGTAATTATTAATCAGTATGGAAAACCTTGTTGCCAAAGCATGAAAAGTGAACTGAATGAAAGCGGAAAAAAAGTGGATTTCAAAAAGATTATTGATAACATTGATTTGTGGGAAATACCGCTTAGAAACAACGAAGAGGTTACCGTTTCTGCCATTTTGAAAATTATTTTTACCAAAAAGCAGGTTAAGCTGCAGCGAATGGGTTTTAATATGAAAACCGGACTTGTTGTGTTGGATAAAGCCATGGTAAATAAATAGATTTTGTTTCAATGAAGCACTGCCTGGTTTTGCTCATCAGCATAGTTTTTGGAATGGCAACACGGGGAATTGCTCAGGGCATGCCCAACAAGGCTTTTCAATCAGGCGAGGCTCTTACCTATCGAATTTACTACAGCTCTGCTATTATTGATGCTACCGCGGGTGAGGCAACCCTAATGGTGGAAAATAGCAACCCTTCAAACGCCAATCAACAAGACACGGTCTATCATGTTACCGGAATCGGGTACTCAAAAGGGCTTTTCGATCTCTTTTTCAAGGTGCGGGATACTTACAAAAGTGCTTTTAATAAACATACCCTGCTGCCTTACACGTTTGTTAGAAATACCCACGAGGGAAGCTACAGTCGTTACGATTCAGTTATTTTTAATCAAAAAGGGCTGAAGGCAAAAACCAGCCGAACGGAGATGCCCATTCCTTTACAAACATTTGATATTCTTTCGGCTATCTATTGCATGAGGACTTTACACATTGAAGATTTTAACGCTGACAGCACCTATCTAATTAACTTTTATCTGGACGATTCGGTTTACCGGTCAGCAGTTAAATTTATGGGGTATGATACGCTAAAGACCAAGAGGGGAAACATCGCCACGCTAAAATTAGCACCCATGATGGCTACAGGTGAGGTGTTTGCCGATAAATACCCCATGTATGTTTGGGTTACCGACGATGAAAATCATCTTCCTGTATTTGCCAAATCAGACGTTATTGTTGGTGCTATAAAGGTGGAATTGATAAAATACAACAATCTTGTGCACCCGTTTACCTATATCAAAGCAAAAGCAAAAGAAACAAATTAAATGAAGTGAAGATGTGGGACATTTTGAGGTCTAATCGGTTTTATTCCTTACTTTTGTAAACTTCAAACGATTTTTTAAAACAAGATTAATATGAAATAATCATTACGGGCTAAAAACACAAAGGGTAATGATCCTCCGACCCTGCAAGGGTCGAATCATATTAGCCCGGGGTGAAACCCCGGGTATAAAGAAAAAACCAAACCCGTTTTGGCGCGTTTTTTTTCGCGTTAACCCTGAGCTAGGCCCCTGAGCCTGTCGAAGGGTGCCGAAGGGAAGCATGAAAAAAACGCGACAAAACATAAAGAACACAAAATTATAA
>JANTGU010000035.1 GCA_024762735.1 Bacteroidales bacterium
TTGTTTACAAAAGTAATAATTATTGTTATAATGACAATAGAGTATCATAAATGGAAAACACAAGTCTAAAATTAAGGTAATATTAACAATAATTTTACCGCCATTAAATCACAGTTGTTTAATTAAATTTAATAGTTATGAAAATTTTTACTTTTTTAAAGCAATTTTTCATGGTTGCTTTAATGTTTGTATCACTGGTTTCAATGGCTCAAAAAACAGGCACTGTTACCGGTAAAATCACTGATCAGGATGGTGGTGGCCCCTTACCGGGAGCACAGGTATTTATTGCATCATCTACCACGGGTTCTGTTGCTGATCAGGATGGAAATTATTCCTTTGATGTAGCTGAAGGTACATACACTTTAACGGTTTCCTTTGTTGGCTACGCTTCACAATCGGTCGAGGTAAATGTAGTAGCCGGTAAAAAAACGATGAAAAATTTTGAATTGGCTACTGACGCTTTTGGGCTTGATGATGTAGTGGTAACAGCTACCTTTAGCAAAAGAACTCAATTTGAATCGCCGTTATCAATGACCGCTTTAGGATCGAAAAAAATTGACCAGTTATCGGCAAGCAGCCAGGCCGATATTTTAAGAGTTGTTCCCGGTGTACATGCCGAAGGTGGTGGTGGAGAAGTTGCCTCGAACGTGTTTATTCGTGGGCTTCCGTCGGGGGGTCAATATCAGTTTACACCCATTCAAATTGATGGTATTCCTATACTTAGTGCCTTTGGGTTGAACTCATCAGCACACGATGTTTATTTTAGAAACGACTTGGGCATGCGTAATGTTGAATTTGTAAAAGGGGGTATTTCAACCCTGTTTGGAGCAGGATCGGTAGCCGGTATTATTAACTATAACAGTGTAACCGGGTCGGCTGTAAGCGAAAACAAACTGCAACTCGAGTGGGCCAATGGTGGCAGAGCCAAAGCTGATGTTTTGGCATCGGGTGCCATTAGCGATAAAACATTTTATGCTTTCTCGGGAACCTATCGTTATGATGCAGGCCCCTTATATACCGGTTTACCAACCGTAGGTGGTCAGGTTAGAGGAAATATTAAAACATTATTGAATAAAGGTAAAGGAACCTTTATTGTTTCCGGACAATATATTGATGACGTTGTTCAGTTTTATTTGCCTTACCCTTTAAACAACGACAACGGAGTTTATACCCGACCAACAGGCAACGATGGCAACACGGTATATACCATGCTGACCAGCGAAGCTACCGATTTTTCGTTTGATACTCCAAATGGAGTTTACCATTCGCAAATCAACAACGGTGTTATGACAAAGGGTGGTTATATTATGGCAGCCCTTAACTATAACTTCGAAAATAACTGGACACTTAAGTCAAAAGTTAAGATGGCCACTTATCAACATCAGTTTAACCTGTTTCTTGACGGTGACGGAACCCACAATGTTCCGGAATTACAAGCAAATTATTTAGCCGACAGAGACCTTCCTTCCGATGCTACTTTTACTTATGTTGATTCGGGTGACAAATTGGGCGCCAACGATTTACTTTTTCAAAACCGAATTCTTGACAGAAATCGCCCCATGAAAGAGTTGGTTGGAGAGGCAAATTTATCCAAAAAATTTACCGCGGGAAATAGTACCCATAATGTTACTTTTGGAACCTTTAACTCTTATACCACGGCCAGAGATGACAACTGGATTTACAGCTATTTAGGCGATTTCAGAAGCGCTCCTAAAATGGTTGATGTAACGTATGTTGACTCCACGGGTGCCACTGTAAATTATACTTCTGGTGGTTACATAAATGGTTCGGGTAAACAAACCTCGAACAGGTATCATGCCATGCGCAAAACGGCCGGGTATATTGCCGATGAAATAAAATGGGAAAAATTTAGCCTTGATGCCGGAGTTCGCTTTGAGCATGCCCAGGGTTTTATTAACAGAGAAACAGGCATCGGCTCCAACACCTTCCAAAAAGGAACCGTGGAAGCCAATGGATTTGCGCTTGCCCTTGCAGGTTTGTACAAACTTTCAGGCAACATCAACCTTTATGCAAACTTTTCAAAAGGTTATTTCTTCCCCGAAATCAGGTCGGTAAAATTTATTAGCCCGGGTGTTACCCAATCCTATTCACCTGAAAATATTATTCAGTCGGAGTTAGGAGCCAAGTTTGGTTTTAAAAACTTTGCAGCCAATGCAGGTCTCTATTATGTTACTTTAAGTAACCGTAGATCGGTTGATTTTATTAACGACGGATCAGGTGGGGTTATTGAAGATGTTAAGGTACAAAGCACTCAAACAATAGGTTTCGAGGCTAATGCCAGTTATTTTATCACTAAATCCTTCAATGTTTTTGGTAACGTTACCTTCCAGGATCATAAATATACCAAGGTGGAAGGTCACCCCGATCAAGTAGGAAACTGGTTAAGAAGACAACCAAGAGTAATGGGTATGCTGGGTCTTACGTTCGATAACAAGGTTATTGATGCTACCGTAACTTCTAATTTTATTGGTAAAAGATTTGCCAATGATGCCAATACAGTTGAGCTGAAAGGCTACAACTTAATGCGTTTTGATGGTGGATATACCATGAAATTAGGCTCGGAGCAAACGCTGCGATTTGGCGTTTCGGTATTTAACCTGCTCAATACACAAGGTATTACTGAAGGTTCGCCGCGCCAGGGCGACTCACAAATTAGTGGCGGTTCATTTTTTGTTGGAAGACCAATTCTTCCACGCAGATTTTTCTTGAGAGTAATGTTTGGTTTTTAATAAGTAGTTTGATTACCAGTTGTCTGCATAAATGCGGGCAACTGGTTTTTTTTATGCCCTAATGGAATTATTGCAACGTTGTGTAGCGGTTTTGAATAAAAACCGGAGGGGGAATTTTACCATTCCATCACCCAGACTTTATCCTTTTCAATGGAATTGGGATTCCGGATTTATTGCCATGGGTCATTTACACGATAAGCCATCCCTCGCTTTAACCGAGTTAGAAGCTCTTTTTAACGGGCAATGGGAAAATGGATTTTTACCTCATATTGTTTTCTATCACGAAGAAAATTATAAAACCTATTTCCCTTCTGCCGATTATTGGAATGCAAAGGTAAACGCACCCAACCCGTTAAAAACATCAGGTATAACACAACCACCTGTGCATGGATATGTACTGGAAGCTCTTTTTAATGCCGGTGTCGATAAAAACAGGTTAACCAGTCTGTTCAAAAAAGTTTTGCGCTATCACAATTACCTTTATAAAAACAGGGAATTTAATAACAGCGGACTTGTGGCTATCTGGCATAATTGGGAATCAGGTATGGACAACTCACCGTGGTGGGATGCCGTTTTTGATACCATCAGGGATGAAGATTTGGAAAATATTGCGCTAAACAGAAAAGATGTGTTAGAGGTGGAGGAGAGCAGTTTAACCCGCCCCAAAAATATTGATTATAAAAAATACCTCTATTTAATCAACCTGCTAAAAAAGCAGCACTACCTTTCAATAAGCAGCGATTATCCCTTTCAGATTATTGACCCGGTGTTTAACGCCATCTTAATAAGATCGAACAGGAGCCTTATCAACCTTGGAAAAAAATTAGGTATTAATACAACCTTTATTGAACAAAAACAGGCTATTGGGCTTAACCATTTTAATGAGTATTTATTTGATGACTTGAGCAATTTGTATTTTCCTTATAACATAAAGCAAGGCAAACAAATTAAAATAGAGTGCTCAGGGTCGTACCTTCCTGTTTTTGCAGGTATTCCCGATAAAAGCAAGGTAATCGAAATGATGGACAAACAAATAAATCAACCGGATACCATGATGTTCCCATCATGTGCACCTTATGAGCCAGGTTTTGAAAAAAAGAATTATTGGAGGGGTCCTGTATGGATAAACATGAACTGGATGATTTGGAAAGGTTTGTTGGATTACGGACTTTACCATAAAGCCGAATTATTAAAAACCCAGACTATAGATTTGGTAAAAAAGTATGGAATATTTGAGTATTTTCCACCGTTTAAAAACAGTGACGATACCAAAGGACTTGGGGGTGCAGATTTTTCATGGACAGCAGCATTGATTATAGATATGATTAAAAATTAATTGAGATGAATTGGGTTGACTATTTAATAGTAATTGTTTACGCGGGAGGCTTTTTGCTGTTGGGTAAACTTTTTAGTGGCAAAAGCAGTCGTAAAGATTATTATTTGGGAGGAAAGTCGTTTGGTTGGTTTCCCCTAAGCTTATCAGTAATGGCCACGCAATTGTCAGCCATTAGTTTTATTTCGGCACCGGCCTTTGTTGGCATAAGAGAAGGTGGGGGAATGCAATGGCTAAGCTATGAATTTGGTTTACCGTTGGCCATGATTTTTTTAGGCGTTTATTTAATACCTAAACTATATAAATCGGGGGTTGTTAGTGTTTATGAGTTTTTGGAGAAACGGTTTAACCGGTCAACCCGGGTGCTTATTAGCATCGTTTTTCAAATAAGCAGGGCTTTTGGCACCGGGGTAATGATTTACGCCGTGGCTTTAATTATCATGAGCGTACTGGATATACCCTTTTACCAGACCATATTAATTATTGGCATCATTACGTTAATTTATTCCTATCAGGGGGGGATGAGTGCCGTTGTTTATGGCGATATGATTCAAATGATTATTTTGCTGGGAGGTATTGTTATTATTGTATTTGCCGGCTTAAGCCACTTGGGAGGATATCATACTTTTATCGAACATCTTGACCCTTCACGATTAAATGCTGTTAATTTCCACGATTTAGGAATTGGAAAAAATAGTAACGGGTTTGGCTTTTGGCCCATGTTAATAGGAGGTTTTTTTCTATACACCTCATACTATGGCACTGATCAGTCCCAGGTTCAAAGATTGCTTTCAGCCAAAGACTTATCAACAGCACGAAACACATTACTGGTAAATGGTCTCTTGCGATTTCCCATTACTTTGCTATACAGCATAATGGGTCTGATAATTGGGGTATTTGCCTTTACCACTCCTGAGTTCCTAAGTTTAATCCCTGCTGATAAACCCGATTTGATGATTCCCATCTTTATACGCGATTTTCTGCCTCATGGCCTTATCGGGGTTTTGATTGTAGCAATCCTGTCAGCTGCCATGTCATCATTGAGCTCAACCATTAACTCACTTAGTGCTGTAACTACTGAAGATATTTTGGTAGGCAATAGAAAAGTTAGTGATAAAACCTATTTAAAATACTCGAAAATTACCTCTGTTTTTTGGGGCGTAGTAACTATTTTGCTGGCCTTTGTAGCGGGCGATATTGCCCAAACAGTTATTGAAGCCATTAACAAGGTAGGTTCGGTTTTTTATGGCCCCATTCTGGCAACTTTTATTGTGGCATCAGTGTTCCCAAGCGTAAAAGCCCGCTCGATGAATATAGGTTTATTAAGCGGTGTTGCCATCAACTTGTTTTTATGGCTTTATGTTGGCGATAACTTATTCTGGTTTTGGTGGAACTTTACCGGCACAATTTCCACTCTTTTTATTGCACTCCTGGCACATCAAATGGAATCGGGTAAAAAACACGACTTCCAAACCGAATTGGTTGATGATGAACAATATCAATTCTGGTCAAAAAATACCATTATTTTAATGGCTCAGTTTGTGATTATCGTGCTGATTAGTATGTTTATAAAATATATCTTTTAGATTTAATGAACAAGATAGAATATTTAATATCGCAAATCTACCCGACTCATCATACAACGGCTATTTACGAGGAGGTGGAAAGACTGTTTGAAAAATATCAGGAACTTGGTGCACGAAAAGCAGATGATCTTAGCGAACGCGATGTCGTGCTAATAACCTATGGCGATCAACTTGTGAGTGATGAATCTGATAATAGTAAGCTTAACACGTTACACCAGTTTCTGAATAAATATGTAAAAAACCAGATATCAACAGTCCATATTTTGCCCTTTTACCCTTCTACTTCCGATGATGGCTTTGCAGTGAAAGATTATTATGAGGTTGATAAAGAAATGGGATCGTGGGATGATATCGAACATTTTTCCGAACATTATAAACTTGTTTTTGATGCCGTTATAAATCACTGTTCCAGTAAGTCCAAGTGGTTTCAGGAATTCTTAAAAGGAGAAAAAAAATATGAAAAGTATTTTATTGAGGTTGATGATTTAACAAAGTATAAAAATGTGGTCAGACCCAGGACAACCCCATTGGTACACGCTTTCAAGTCCGGGGAGAAAACCGTCAATATATGGACCACTTTTAGCCGTGATCAGGTTGATTTAAATTACAAAAATCCTAAAGTTTTACTTCAAATTTTAGACCTCCTCTCCTTTTATGTAATGAAAGGGGCTTCTATTATCCGGTTAGATGCCATTGGTTTTTTATGGAAAGAAGAAGACACAAAATGTATCCATCTGCCACAAACGCATCAAATTATTAAGCTAATCAGGCTTTATTTTGAGCAACTTAATTCAAATATAAAACTGCTTACCGAAACCAATGTGCCCCATGCTGAAAATATCTCGTATTTTGGCCACGATGATGAAGCGCACATGGTATATAACTTTACGCTTCCCCCTTTATTGGCTTATAGCTTGCTGGATGAAACGTCAGAAAAGTTTGCCAACTGGGTTAAAACTTTAAAAACACCTTTTAACGATGTTTGCTATTTTAATTTTTTATCAAGTCACGACGGCGTGGGCGTATTACCCGTTGAAGATATTCTTAACAATGACGAGTTAAATGTTTTAATAGAATCATCCATTGCAAACGGGGGGAAAGTTTCTTACAAAGCGCTACCCAACGGCCAACATAAACCATACGAGATAAACAGTAATTATTTAAACCTGTTGTTTGGAAAACAGAAGGATGAACAACTTGGCATTAAAAGAACCTTGTTGGCACATGCTGTATTGCTTACCATGCCGGGATTGCCTGCCATCTATTTTCATTCGTTGTTTGGTTCGCTTAACGATATTGCCGGCATGGAGCAAAGCGGACAAAACAGAAGAATAAACAGACAAAAATTTACCGACACCGAATTATTAAAGGAGCTAAACAATTCCAACTCCCGCCAATCATTTATCCTCAGGTTTCTTACAAAGCTTATTGATTTACGTAAAATCCAAGAGGCTTTTAACCCTTTCAATGAATTTGAGGTTTTAAGTACTGATCCAGGTATTTTTGGCTTATTACGAAAAGCTCGCCACCCACGCGAAAATGTTTGGGCCTATTTTAATTTTACACAAAAACCCAAAATTATTACTCTTCACCCTGGCCATCAATGGGTTGATGTCATTACGGGCACAAATTTTACTGATAACCTTACATTAACAGGCTTAAATGGAGCATGGTTAAAAAAGCAATGAACATATTAATTGCCTGCGATAAATTTAAAGGTAGTTTAAGTGCTCTCGATGCCGGTAAGGCAATTAAACAAGGGGTGCTTCAAGTAGCACCTGATGCCCATGTTACCATACTCCCCATGGCTGATGGCGGTGAAGGTAGTTTGGAAGCAATTGAAAACAAACTCTCTTTTGAACGAATAAATTGTACCACTAACGACCCTCTTTTTCGTCCGATTGAAAGCTGGTATGGTTTACAAGGTAAGACTGCCTATATTGAAATGTCACTAACATCAGGGCTGATGTTATTGCAGAAAAACGAGCAAAGTGCCGCGCTAACAAGCAGCATTGGAACAGGTGAGCTAATAGCAGATGCGCTCGAAAAAGGGGCTAAAGAAATATTTTTGTTTGTAGGCGGAAGCGCCACCAACGATGCGGGAATAGGTATGGCTCATGCACTTGGATATCGTTTTTTAAATAAAAAAAATGAAACGCTTTTGCCAATTGGCAAAGCATTGAAAGAAATAACCGATATAAAAGGAGATCCCCACCCTCTTATTGATAAAACCAGGTTCATTTTGGTAACCGATGTAAACAATCCGTTATTTGGTTATCAAGGGGCGGCACAGGTTTTTGCCCGTCAAAAAGGAGCAACAAAAAAAGAAATTGAGTTACTCGAACAGGGTTTGGTAAACTTTAACAAAATGGTAAAATTAAAGTTTGGTAAAAATGTTGGAGCTATAGAAGGTGCTGGAGCTGCCGGTGGTTTGGGTGCAGGAGCCATGGTCTTTTTAAATGCAATTAAAAAAAATGGAACCGAAAGCATTATGGAAATGCTCGGTTTTGATGACTATTTAAAAAGGGCTGATTTTGTTATTTCGGGAGAGGGAAAATTTGATTTACAAACCCTGGAAGGAAAAGTGATAAAGGGAGTAGCTGATAAATGCAGCAGCACAAACACGCCTCTTGGCATTGCCTGTGGTGTTTCTGATTTATCAGATGAGGAGCTTAAATTACTCCCTGCTGTTCTGGCTGTTGAACCTATAGTCAATAAAGAGGTTACCATGGATGATGCTCTGCAAAACGCTTATCAGCTGCTTGTAAATAGAGGAGAAACTTTGATGAAAAAACTACTTCGGTAAAATAGCAGGCCAGGGACTCGCTACTTTACTAGGAGACGGTTTCATTTTTACCTTATTACCGTCACATTACCCTTGTACGAGATAACCCGTTTTTTGTAATCAGTACCATCAATTTTATAGACGTAGGTTCCGGCGGGCACCTCTTGTCCGTTCATGTCGGTGCCATCCCACGCATCTTCAAAATTATGGCTGCTCCACACCTGTTGTCCGTAACGGTTGAAAATGTAAATATTATAGTCGTCCATGGCAGTGCCCTTGATGGTAAAAACCCTGTTTTCAGCAATGGCACTTCCGGGAGCAAACGCCGAGGGGATGTAAAGTACCACGAACTCAGTAATGCTCACCATTTTGGTGATGGTATCGGGACACGACTTGTCGGTAGTAACCAGAAGGGTAACCATGTAATCGCCGGCCTTACCATAAGTGTGCTCGGGGTCTTGCTCCGAACTGTTGTCGCCATCACCAAAATCCCAATCGTAGGCGCCGATGCCATCAACACTTACGGTGGAATCGATAAAAACAATAACAGGGTTATCCATGGTGGTTATCCACGGGTCAGCTGCAAAATTGGCCTTCGGGTTGGCATTCACAACAATAAAATCGGGTTTGGTAACTTCGGCAAAGCACCTATCGGTATTTGATACTTTTAAGGTAACCGGGTATTTTCCATAGGACTGGTAAACATGCGATGGGGAGATATTTACCGATGTGGATCCATCGCCAAACTGCCATTGATAGGTTGCCCCTGCAAGGATATCCTGCGATTCATCAGAAAACTGTACTTCCAGCGGTTCACATCCTTCCACCGGGGAAGCACTAAAATCGGGATTTGGAAGCGGATCGACCGTTAAAACCATGCTACTATCCGACGAACACACATGTCCCGTGGGTGTTGGATAGGTTAGATCTATGTGCAGGTTAACATTGTAGTCGCCCGGTGTGGAATATTGATGAATGGTGTGAGGTTGATCATCCGTATTGCCATCACCAAACTGCCATCCAAAGGTTTTGTTGTTAAGGTCATCGAGGTAATCGAAGCTTATGTCGGTATTGGTGCAAGCATGGTCGGGCGGGTCGATAGCAAAAGCCGAAGTAGGGTTGGCATGGACTGTAAAACTGGCGCTGGCGCTGTTGGTGCAGTAAAAGTATTGCGACTCCGAAACCGTGTTTAACGTGTAGTTGTAACTGCCGGGGGTGTTGTAATCAGATTGACCGAAGGTGATGTTTTGGTTGTTTCCTACCACGTCGGAACCACTGAGCCAGGTATAGGAAACCGTGGAGGAGTTGCTTCCATTGGATTCTAAAGTGATGTTCTCCCCAAAGCAAATTTCATCTTTAGGATTATAGGTAATCTGAGGTTCGTAAGTATCGACAAACACCGTCATTTCGGCAGTTTGTTTTTCACCGCAGTTATCCTCGATAAAAAGTTTGTACACAATTTGCGATTGTCCCAACGGGTAGTTGTTGTCATAAGTAGTTTGGTCTTCACCCACCAATACTGAATCCACAGCTGTGTCAAACCGGTACCACTTGTACCAATGTGCCGGCGTTCCTGTTGTTAATTCTATCTCTTCTCCTTTACAAACGCCAATATTCTCCAGCACCAAACTCGATTGGTTTACCGTAAAAACAGAATCGGCAGTACCCCCGCAAACATCGGTAGCCGTGTAGCCACAAGTCCAAACAGCATCGCCCACCTCGGTATCGTAAACCACGGTGATGGAGTCGCCATCCTGATTACCCAGGGGGATAACAGGTGGAGGATCGGATCGTTCCCACACCACATGATTGATACCATAGCCCGGCATATCGGTCGGATTGGGCATAATGGTTTCAACGGGTACCGTACCCTCTTGTCCGGGACCACAAAGGAAAACAGATTGTATTTTTTTTAAAATGATGGGCTTGTTAACAATTTTTACCTGTGTTGACGACTCGTTTAAGCAACGGTCGTTGACCGTTACCGGAACATAATCGGGGCTGGCGTTCACCGTGTACGAGTAAACAGGCTCAGGCGGAACAGGGCCATCAGGCCAAATATAATAAAGCGGTTTTACCCCTCCATGCGTTAACGCGTTGCCGGCAGCACTATCCACCCGCAAGTCGATGGTTTCTTTACAGTAAGCCTCATACTGTTTATAACCGGGTGTTGGTTCAAAATCGAACACGATGGGGCTGTTATCAATCAACTCCAGGTTAATTCTTCCGGAAAAGGCTCCCCCGAAAGGGTTATCAAACTCGCAAGGATTAGCCGGATAACTAAATTTACAGCTTTTTACCTGTTCAAACGACAGGTCATGCGCCACCAGACGAATGGTTTTAACGGTTTCGGTGGGACCAAAATAGAGCGTATCAATGGTTAAAGTATCATTACTATGGGTGGTGTCAATTACATAAACCAGGTTTCTGCAATTGTTATCAATGGTAAAGGGAATAGGATAAATGGTATCGGTTCCGCCCGGGGGGAAATCAAGCTGAAAAGTCAGAAATAGCTCGTTGCATCCCGTGGTGGATCCTTGTGTAGGTTCAATAAGCTTACCTTCAAGCCCCAGGCCTTTCCACTCTTTTTTGGTAACTTTCCAACCCGGTTTTGACCGTCCTCCTCTTAAGGCACCTTTTTTCAGAAACACCGAAGAGTTAACATAGAACCCGGGGTCTTCGCCCGGGAAGTGATACAAGTAGTCTTCGATGGCAATTTTTATTTTTTTACGCGAACAACGGGTAACCTTTTTCTCAACCTTCAAGGTTCGTAACTCACCTTTAGCATGGGGAGGCGGAGGGTCGGCATTGGGCGAAACGGAAGTGTAACCATCAAACTCGAACCCGGGTCCTGCCCCCAACGGTGGCGGGTTGACGTGAAAAAATGAGCTGTTGTTGTCCTTGTTCAAGGTAGCGGCACAAAGCGGCAAATCAACCGTGCCCTGGGGTGAATCAAAAGGGACTTTGTTAAGGGGTACCAATGTTGAATCCGGGGCTCCTGCACCGGCAATAAAGATACCGAAAAAGTCATTCATTTTATCAATCGACCACTGGCCTGCATTGGTAAGATCGGCATCGTATTGCGGGTTGTCGAAAGGATACTCATCGGAGGCAAAGATGTATTCAATGGAAATAACGGTATCATAAGCCTGGTAAGCAAACTCGATGTAGGCCGCGTCGCCGGTATGGATAGACATCGTGGGAGAGGTATCCTGATCAAGCATTTTAAACAGATCCACATACATTTTAAACAAAGAGGTGTCGCCGGGAGTACCAAAAGCAATCTGGTCGGCATATCCCGAAGTATTATGATCGGTTTCGAGAAGCTCAAGATCGCCTGTTGAAAGCCCCAAACCGGTGTCCCAACCATTTTCCGACCAGTTGCCATCGCCATTCCAAAAGCGGGCAAAAGCGCGCGGGTCGCCAACATATTTGATGCTGCTGGTATCGATCATACCTCCTCCAAAATGGAGAATATTTAAAACCCAACTTCTCACGCTGTCGATATTGGCAACGGCAGGATCGCCACCATCACTCGGAATTGCTTTAAACTTTAAGAAATCTCTGTTTTGAGCTGATGCAAAAAAAGTTGCCAACAACAACACCATAAAAATAAAAAGCTTTTTTTGCCTCATAATGATCTA
>JANTGU010000036.1 GCA_024762735.1 Bacteroidales bacterium
TGGCTTTAACATTAATGATTGCCGTTAGTAAACCTGAAGAAAAGGAGTCCATGACAAAAGTTATTGTAAATTTGATTAACAAAAACAATTAAGAACCGATGCAGTCAAAAACAAAAAAAACAGGCCTTTTTTTCGGATCGTTTAATCCCATTCATAACGGTCATCTTATTCTTGCAAATTACATGGCCGAGTTCACCGATCTGGATGACGTCTGGTTTGTGGTGTCGCCTCAAAATCCATTCAAAGAAAAAAGTACCCTGTTGCCGGAACATCACCGGCTGGCTTTGGTTCGCATTGCCATCGAGGAGCAGCTAAACCTCGGGGTTACCGACATCGAATTTAAAATGCCCAAACCCTCGTACACTATTGATACGTTGACATGGCTTTCGGAGAAATATGATAATCGAGAGTTTGTCTTGATTTCAGGTACAGACATCTTCTCCTCTTTTCACAAGTGGAAAAATTATAAAGAGATTCTGGAGTTTTACTCCATCTACGTGTATCCGCGTCCCGGTAGCGGATTGGGTAATTATGCAAACCACCCTAAAATAAAGCTTTTTCCGGCTCCCATGATGGAGATATCTTCCAGCTTTATTCGCGAGGGCATCAAAGCAAAAAAGAACATGCGTTACTGGATGCCCGATAAAGTTTACGAGTACATGCAGGAGATGCACTTCTACGAGAGATAAATGCTCCTTTCATCCGGTGGTTATATATTAGCTGTGCCGCATGCAAGAAACCAATTCTGAATTCAATAACTTAGCGTAACTAAATTAAGATTAAGGATTAGTGAAAATAAAAGGAAGAAAAAGATTCATAGAGATAAAAACGGACGTGAATTTATAAAAGAAACCTACTTTGTCGGAGGAAAAATGAAATTCAGTAGAACCTGTATAATTGATGGCATTCCAGTAAATGAATTTTACGAGAAAAATGCGATCGACTTGGATTTCTATTTTAACGGAGATTATGAGTTAATGAATAGTGAAAAAGAATCTAATAATCATTTCAATGAGCAAGATAACAAAAAACTGGACTCTCCTGATAATGAGGGGTTAAAAGATTTTCCTTTTTATAATTCGAACAACAATAATTGATTCGGTGTTGAGTTTAAGAACTTTAATGCTTCTAAAATTGACAATCGCATATTAAATCAGTATCTTTGCACAAAATAATTTGACATGGAAGTCACAGTAAATATAAAGGAACAGAGTAAAATAGCTACATTTCTTAACCTAATCAAAGAATTTGATTACATTGAGATTGTTAATGTGAAAGAAGAGTTGCAGGAACTTCCATCAGAGCATAAGGATTTGCTTGATAAAAGATTGCAAAAAATAGAAAATGGCAAAACGACTTTTAAGAATTGGGATTTGATTAAAAAGAAATATGAAAACAAAGTCGTTTAGTATTGAATTATCAGACGAGGCAGAAGTTGATTTTGAAAAATCATATGAATTTTATTACGAGGACAGCCCAAAAGTTGCAGACACGTTCTTTAAGCGAATTAACCTCGGTTTTAAGAGTATCAACCAAAACCCAGAATCTTTTCCAATTGTTCACAAAGATGTAAGAAAATATGTCGTAAAGAAGTTTCCATTTGTGATTTACTATAGAATTGTTGATGCAAAAATACAGGTAATTGCGATTTTCCATACAAGTAGAAATCCTGAAATATGGAATGAGAGGATATAAAGCACGACGGCACAGCAATGTATAAAAATAATAGCCGAAATTGTAATAAATATGAACATTGTAGTCCGTAAAAACATTGGTGCTAAATTGAAAAATCCTGCTTCCGAAATCGGCTACTATTCTTATATAAACCATTCCGATTCCCCCTGCAGTTCAAAACAAAACCCGCTGTTACCCTTCAAAAGAAAAGGTAGCCGCGGGTTTAGGATATCATGACCACCTTTTGAAAAGCGGTCATAAGATCAAATTAGCTGTTTAGCTGGTAAGGCTCGTGTTCCGGGTTACAGGTCAATTAATTTCTGTTAATACCTGTCAAGACAGTTCAAATCATCGAAAGCGATTTTCAATCTTTCAATGGTTGAAACTTCTCCTTCACGAAGCCATTTACGCGGGTCGTAGTATTTTTTGTTGGGGCTGTCTTCCCCTTCAGGATTACCAATCTGGCTTTGTAGATAGTCGTGATATTTGGCTTCATATTTTCTTACGCCATTCCAAAACGACCATTGGGTATCGGTGTCAATATTCATTTTTACCACCCCATACGAAACGGCTTCCTTTATCTTTTCAGGCTCCGAGCCCGATCCACCATGGAAAACAAAACTGACTGGTTTGTCATCCGTGTTAAATTTCTTTTGAATATACTCCTGAGAGTTATGAAGAATAACGGGCTCCAGTTTAACATTGCCGGGTTTGTAAACACCATGCACATTGCCAAAGGCAGCTGCAATGGTAAAGCGTGGACTAACCGACATCAAAGTTTCGTAGGCCAACGCTACCTCTTCGGGCTGTGTGTATAGCTTTGAAGAATCAATGCTGCTGTTATCAACACCATCCTCTTCGCCACCGGTGATACCCAGTTCAATCTCCAGGGTCATACCCATTTTGTTCATTCTTTCGAAATAACGTTTGGATATTTCCAGGTTTTCTTGCAGAGGCTCTTCCGATAAGTCCAGCATGTGAGAGCTAAAAAGAGGTTTGCCGTTTTCTTTAAAAAACTGCTCGCCGGCATCCAGCAACCCGTCAATCCAGGGTAATAACTTTTTAGCGGCATGGTCGGTATGAATAATCACGGGTACGCCGTACATTTCGGCCAACGCGTGAATATGTTTTGCGCCGGCAACAGCACCTGCAATAGCAGCTTTTTGTCCTTCGTTCGAGATGGCTTTACCGGCGTAAAAAGCGCCTCCACCATTGCTAAACTGAATGATAACGGGAGAGTTTACCGCTTTGGCTGCTTCCAAAACGGCATTAATGGAATTGCTGCCCACCACGTTGACGGCAGGAATGGCAAAGCCCTGCTGCTTGGCCATGTTGAATATGGTTTGAACATCATCACCCCAGACAAATCCGGGTTTAATTTTTTCTGAAATTTTAGTTGTCATATCATTTGTTTTTATATTGATGCAAAGGTACAATAAATTCAAAATCCATTTCCTCAGGAGGCACTTCCTGCCTGATTTTAAGAATATTTAATAGGGGTGGCAACCGGAGCACAAGCTGCAAACGATTTCGGAGGCGTAACTATCCTTTAGAAGCAGGGTTGCTACGCTGCTCCTTAAACAGTTCAAGCTGATGATGCATGATGGTGAGCAGCTCCCCTTTGTTAATGGGCTTGGTAAGGTAATCATCAAAGCCCTCGTTTAAAAAGCGGTCACGGTCAGCGGCCATGGCATAAGCCGTTTGCGCCACGAAAGGTACTTTTCTGTATTCCGGAAAATCTTTTTTTATCCGGTGCATTAACGCGATACCATCCCAGGGTGGGGGCAGGTTAATATCAAAAAGCATAATGTCAAATACTTTTCCCTCGTCATGATACTTTTCAATAATCTGAAGCGTTTCGTCACCGTCAACGGCGGTGGTTACTGTGCCGGCATCTTTAAGCATGGTTTCGATGACCATCCGGTTCATCCTGTCATCCTCTACCAGAAAAATATCCGCGTCTCTAACAAGGTTAGCAAGGGCATCTTCGTGGGTGGTAGTTTTTTCCTTCAGTTTTTCTGTTTGGGCCGCCGATGCCGAAGCGGGAAGTGTAACAGTCACCGTTACCCCTTCGCCCGGCACCATACTTATTTGCATAGAACCTCCCATCGCCGTTATCAACTCACGCGAAGCAAAAAGCGCTGTAAAGAGCTGTGGGGTACCACCCTCTTTCTTAACCTGTTCCAAACCTGTCCTGGATAGCTCTCTGACGGTATTGGAGATGTAAACAGATACTTCGGAACGTGATTGGTTGGTTCGTGCGCCTATGGTTATCGTGTCAGTGGCTGTTAGCTTATCTACATTGATAACCACATCATTCAAAATTCTAACCAGCTTGTCGGCATCTGCCTTTATGGTTGGAATCGACTGCGGAACATTGACCTTTAGCTTGTCCGGGTTGCCGGATACAAGATATTGAAGCGATGCTGTAACTTTCTCAATCAGCGATAAAACCGAGTGCGATTGAATGTCCAGGCTGAGTAAATTGATTTGAGCCCCTGACCTGTCCACCATGTTTTCGAGAATAACATCAAGTTGTAGGTTTTTAGCAAATAAGTCGGTGGCATTAGCTTGTAAATCATCATTTTCTAGCTTTTCAACCTCGGTTTTTAACTCGGAA
The DNA here is from genome assembly GCA_024762735.1 of Bacteroidales bacterium. Lineage (GTDB taxonomy): Bacteria > Bacteroidota > Bacteroidia > Bacteroidales > F082 > B16-G9. The sequence goes on from JANTGU010000036.1 coordinate 4,295, forward strand.
GAAAAGCCGAGGATGGAGCTAAGCGCTGTTCGTAATTCAGGCCCCAAACCGCTTAAAAAAGCATTTCTGTTATAAATCGACTCCTCCAGTTTCTTGAGCTCTTTTTTTAGCCTTAAATGAGCCTTTCTAACCTTCACTATCTCTGCTTCTTCCGAAGAAGTTTTGCTTTGGATGGTTTTTTCCAATGCCTCCTCCAGCTCCTGATTTTTCAGCCTGATGATTTCAGATTCGCGCTGTAACAATTGCTTTTTGCTTTCAACACTCTTAAACCGCCGGTATAAATAAGAGAGGGACAAAACAGCCACTGCAATGAATAGCAACAGTAAGATTAGCACCTCATTTCTGGTCACCGTAAAACGGGTTTTAATGGCTTGAGCATTCTTTTCAGCTACCTGTTTAATTAACTCGTTGCCCGTTTGTTGAGGGTACTTTTGCAGTTGAGCAGCGTAAGCATCAATATAGTGGTTAGCCTGGTCAATACGGTTTATGTTCAAATAAATACCGGCAATCTTGCGGGTTGCTTTTACTTTTAAATGATAGCTTACCAGCGAATCAGGCAGGTTATAGAGTGCAAGATAATAATCAAGGCTGCGCTCCTGTGACAATACTTCAGCCAGACTTGCCAGCGTGTCGTACAACCCGGCTTTGCGATGATTGGGTGTTTTGGGTAACAACGACTCCAAACTATCGATTAATAACGTAGCTTTAGCCGGTGATACCGTTGATGATGAGGCACCGAAACCCTTTCCTGTCATCATAATGACAAGGGGTAAAAACAGTATGACGCTGAATCTTTTCACAAAAATGACGGCTTAATTTAGTTTCAAATTTACAAAATAAAAGATAGCCCTTTTTGAAATTTCCTATCTTTACACCCTTGTTTTTTTATAACGATAGAGTAACATGCTGAAAAACAGCATAAAAATATATTTATGATAAAAAAAATATTAATTGCCAACAGGGGTGAAATTGCCATCAGGGTGATGCGCTCCTGTCGTGAAATGGGAATCAAATCGGTGGCCGTTTACTCGGAAGCCGACAGGGACTCACTACACGTTCGTTACGCGGATGAAGCCTATTTAATTGGCCCTGCTCCTTCGGCAGAGAGTTACCTGGTTATTGACAAGATTTTGCAGGTGGCCAAACAATCCGGTGCCGATGCTATCCATCCCGGTTACGGTTTCCTTTCTGAAAATGCAGAACTGTCAGACAGGTGTAAAAAAGAAGGCATTATTTTTATTGGGCCTTCTTCGTACGCCATCAATACCATGGGCGATAAAATTACTGCCCGTCAGACCATGCAAAAGGCTGATGTGCCTGTAGTTCCCGGAACAACAGAACCCATTATTGATGTTGAAGATGCGGTAAAAGTAATCAAGGAAATAGGTTTGCCGGTGATGATTAAAGCCAGTGCCGGTGGGGGTGGCAAAGGTATGCGGCTGGTGCGCAACGAAGAAGATATCGTCTCTTCGGTGAATGCTGCTAAATCGGAAGCCAAAGCCTCGTTTGCCAACGATGCCGTTTATATTGAAAAATACATCGACTCACCCCACCATATCGAATTTCAGGTATTGTGTGATAATCATGGCAACGGAGTACACCTTTTTGAAAGGGAATGTTCGGTGCAGCGTCGTCACCAAAAAGTGGTTGAAGAAACCCCTTCTCCGCTGATGACCCCGGAAGTAAGGGCTGAAATGGGTAAACATGCTGTGGCCGCTGCCATGGCGGTGAATTATTCAGGTGCGGGCACCATCGAGTTTATAGTTGATGACGACCTGAACTACTATTTCCTGGAGATGAACACCCGCTTGCAAGTGGAACACCCGATCACCGAAGAGGTGGTGGGCGTGGATTTGGTTGCCGAGCAAATCAGAATTGCCAATGGCGACAAATTGCGATTTAAGCAGGAAGAGCTTTCGCAAAAAGGTCATGCCATCGAGGTGAGGGTTTATGCCGAAGATCCCGAAAACAATTTCATGCCTAATCCCGGTAAAATTAAATACCTGTCAGAACCATTGGGTCCCGGCATTCGCCATGACGGTTACATTTATAGCGGGTACGAAATACCCATGCATTACGACCCCATGATTTCAAAAATGATTGTTTGGGCCGATAACCGCCAGGATGCCATTAAAAGAATGCGACGTGCCTTGTCGGCTTACAAACTGTCGGGCGTAAAGACCTCCATTCCCTTCCTGAAAAAAGTAATGGAAGCCCCTGACTTCGTGAATGGAAAATACAGCACGCACTTTATCGAAAAAAATAAAGATATTCTCCATCCTGATACCCAGGCTACCGATGAGGAAAATGATCTGGCAGCCATCACGGCATTTCTTGATTTCATGAATCAACAGGAAAAAGCTGCACCGCCGGTTTCAGAAAGTGAACCGCGAAATTATTGGAAGGAATTTGGTCGCCGAAAAGGTGTTTTACGCTTATAAAAAATTTATTTACCATGTTTGAAGTTAGTATAAACAACAACGAATATAAAATTGAAATCGTTAAAAAAGAGGGAAGCAAAGTAACTGTTTCTATTGGCGACAGAATTTATGACCTGGATGTTATTGAACCCGAACCCGGCGTGTACTCCTACCTTTACAAGGGAAAATCGCTGGAATACAATTTCTTTGCAAAAGAAAAGGACAATAAACAATATGAAGTTGTATCGGGTGACAAACACTGGGACGTGGAAATTATCGATGCGCAACGTCGCTACCGAAAAAACCGTGCCGGCGATAGCGATGACGGTGGTAACTTTATTTCGACCCCCATGCCCGGAAAAGTGGTTAAAATACTGGTACAACCCGGCGACGAAGTTGCTGCCGGTACCACGGTTATCATCATCTCGGCCATGAAAATGGAGAGCGAATACAAGGTATTGGCCGACCGTATTATTAAGGAGGTGCTCGTGAACGAGGGCGACAACATTGATGGCGACCAACCCTTAATTACTTTTGAATAAACCTTTTTTTGAAAATCATAAAATCATTATACAATGCCTTTACGTGAAAAAATTGCAAAACTGGAAGAGAAGCACAAATTAGCAGAATTGGGTGGTGGACAAGCCAGAATTGACAAACAACATAAATTAGGTCGCAAAACAGCCCGTGAGCGGGTTTATGATTTGTTAGACCCCGGAACTTTTGTGGAAACCGATAAGTTTGTCGTACACAAAACAACTGATTTTGGGATGGGAGACAAAAAGTTTCTTGGCGATGGAGTGATTACCGGTTACGGCAAAATTGATGGTCGTCTGGTGTATGTCTTCTCGCAGGACTTTACCGTCTTTGGAGGTTCGTTAAGCCGGACCAATGCCAATAAAATTATTAAAATAATGGACCTTGCCCTGAAAATGGGGGCACCCGTTATTGGCCTGAATGATTCCGGTGGCGCTCGCATTCAGGAAGGTGTTGAAAGTCTTGCCGGCTATGCCGATATCTTTTATCGCAACGTGAAAAGCTCGGGGGTTATTCCTCAAATTTCAGCCATTTTAGGTCCCTGTGCAGGTGGTGCTGTTTACTCACCGGCCATTACCGACTTTATCATGATGGTGAAAGAGACCTCTTACATGTTTGTTACGGGCCCTGACGTGATTAAAACGGTAACCCATGAGGATGTTACCATGGAAGACCTCGGGGGAGCCATGACCCACAACAAAAAGAGTGGCGTGGCGCATTTTACTGCCGAAGATGATGAACAAGCCATGATGATGATTCGTGAGCTGATGAGCTTTATCCCTTCCAACAACATGCAAGAAGCGCCCGTGAAACCTTGTACGGATGATCTGACCCGTGAGGAGCCTAAGCTTGACACGGTAGTGCCTGTTGACCCCAACAAGCCTTACGACATGAAAGAGATCATTACTTCGGTCATCGATAATGCCCATTTTCTGGAGGTGCAGCCTTATTTTGCGCCCAACATTATTGTGGGTTTTGCGCGTATTGGTGGTAAGTCGGTGGGTATCGTGGCTAACCAGCCTCAAATGCTGGCCGGGGTGCTCGATATTGACAGCTCTACCAAGGCAGCCCGTTTTGTTAGGTTCTGCGATGCTTTTAACATTCCTCTCATTGTTTTTGAAGACGTGCCGGGATTCTTGCCGGGAACAACACAGGAGTATGGCGGAATTATCAAGCATGGCGCCAAATTACTGTACGCGTTTGCCGAGGCTACCGTTCCGAAAATTACGGTTATTACCCGTAAAGCATACGGTGGCGCTTATGATGTGATGAACAGTAAACATATTGGAGCCGATATCAATTACGCTTATCCAACGGCTGAAATTGCGGTGATGGGTCCTGATGGAGCCGTTAACATCATTTATCGTAACGAGGACGAAGAAACTCGTAAAAAACGAGTGGACGAGTACCGTGAAAACTTTGCCAGTCCGTACCGCGCTGCAGAGTTAGGATATATTGATGAAATTATCTACCCGCGAGAAACCCGCAAAAAGCTGGTGGAAGCTCTGGAAATGACCAAAAATAAATCGGAAAGCAACCCGCCCAAAAAACATGGTAATATACCGTTGTAATCGGTTAGGTGCTTGACTGAATGGTGTTTTAAACAGATGCCTATTCTACATTCATAAAAAAGGTTGACTTTTCGAGTCAACCTTTTTTAATATTAGCTGTCTCTATATTATTCATTTCTCGCACGGTTTGCAACCGTGCGAAATTTTTAAACCAACCCCGTTTCTAAAATCTTAAATCAACCGGGTTATCCAAAAAAGCGCTTCATAAGCTGTTCGTTCTTTTCGCGGTAAGCCTGATAGGGTTCCGAATGTTTAAGTAGTTTCCGCTTTATGAAGTAGCTTAGCAGCGAAGTGGTTTTTTTCATAAAGGGGGTAGTTTCTTCGCGATAGGCGTTGTAAAAGTCTTCTAAGGTTTGTTTTCTGAAATGAAGAATTTTCTCCAGCTCTTCCCCGTCGGCGTAATAGCCGCAGTGGAAGTTAGTGCCGGCAAATGCATGATCGGGAAAATCAAGTTTTTTAAGACCTACAATATCGAACACCGTTTCAAGCATTTTGCGGTAGGTGGTACGGCACGACTCGCCACCGCCCAGGTTGAAAATTTTACGGTTTAGTTGCTTCGAATGGTTGATGGCATGGACAAATGCACGGGCAGTATCTTCGGGCGTAGTGATTTCGATGGGGGTTTCCAGGGGCATGTGAAACATCAGTTTGCTTATTTTGTGGTTGTCGTTCCACATGATGGCCGAAAGTCTGAAAATAGTCCAGTTTAGTTTGCTCTCCGTTATTAATTTTTCCGCTGCCAGCTTGGTAACAGCATACTCATCACCCAAACTGGGCTGCAAGGTGTCGCCCACCCGTATATTCGGATTGTTTAAACGATCACCATACACCGAAACAGAAGAGCTGTATAAAAAAAATGCCCCGGGTGAGTATCGTCGGGCAGCTTTGATGAGATTACCGGTTCCCTGTACATTGACGGCTTCAGCCAGGGTGGGGTCATCATCCGCTAACGGAGGAATAATAGCCGCGAGATGGATGATGAAATCCTGCCCTTTTACCGCTGGTTCCAGCGCTTCCGGGTTTCTGATATCACCATAAATGATCCGGACCTTTTCCCGATAGGGTTTAAAAAGTTTCTTGCTCGACGATGTCTTCTTGTCAAAAACAGTTAAAACAACATCATCCTTTTGAGCCAGTTGTTTTAAAACATGACGACCCACGCTGCCCGATGCACCTGTTAGCAAAACCTTTTTCATAACGTGTTACAAAGATACCAAATTAGAATGGCTATTCACGTGCCGTCCTGGTAATTTTTAGCTGCGAGATAATCAAGCCTGAAAACATAATCAGCGCCCCCATTCCTTTCCTGAAGGGGATGGTTTCACTTAGCAGCAACCATCCGCCCAACAGGGCGAAAACAGCTTCAAGGCTTAGTACAATGGCGGCTTTCGACGGGGCAACATTTTGCTGGCCCACCACCTGTAAAGTATAAGCCACGCCAATGGAAAGGATTCCCCCGTAAAGAATAGGGTAGAGGGCATTTGAAATCATGTTCAGGGTCACCGTTTCAAACATGAAAGCCACGGCCAGGTTTAACAGGGCACTTACGCCAAACTGTATCACCGACAGTAGCAGCACGTTGGTTTTGGGGGCATAGTGGCCAATCAGTAGAATATGAATGGCGAAAAAGAGGGCACTGAGGAGTACCAGCCCGTCGCCGGGAGCCATTTGAAATTGCCGGTTGATGGAAAGAAAGTAAAGTCCCACTACCGCCAGGATGGCACCAATCCATACCTCCAGGGTGATTTTGTGTTTTAAAAAAAGGCCTAAAAAGGGAACAATAATAATGTATAAACTGGTGATAAACCCTGCATTGCCGGCTGTTGATTTAACAATACCAACTTGTTGTAATGAAGCGGCGATAAAGAGCACAACACCCAAAATAATACCCCCTCTAACGGTAAAGCCTGTATCGTGGTGCTTGGTGGAAGTGCCAAAAAGTTGTTTTTGAAAAAAGAGCAACGGCAAAAGTGAAACGGCTCCCAGGGCAAATCGGATGCCGTTAAAGGCAAACGGCCCGATATACTCCATGCCAGCCTTTTGTGCCACAAAAGCAAAGCCCCAAATAATGGCAGCCAGAAGGAGCAGGAGTAAATGTTTCATCAGGTTTTTGTTGAGGTGAGGAACTATCTATTGTTTTTTAAAAATTTCCAACCAACTGTCAGCATAAATCAATGGTTTGAGCAGCGAGGCTATCGGCTTTTTCATAATTTCTTTGGCAGTGGGTAGTAAAACGATCATTTGAGGCAGCGCCCCAAAGGCCATTCCCACCGACTGATAAAACCTGCCAACACCTGCTTTGAACAGGGAATCCCTGACTTTCTCGTTTCTTAATTCCACGCTCAATGCCGAGAAGGCTACCACAATAAAGATAGCCCTAATGGTCATTTCAAATCCTGCCCAAAAGCCTTCCATGCTTAAGGTAATGCCGTGGCCATGGGTTTTCCAAAAAAGTGCCGAAAGCAACATGATGATGATTAACTGCGACCAAAAAATGGGCTTTCTTAATCGTCGAAGTGAAGTCCGGTAGTAATAACCAAAAAGCACGGCATACGCCATCGAGAAAATACCGCCTGTTAACAGCCCCTTAAAGTTGAATAGAAACAATCCTAAAGGAATGGCAATAATATGAACCCATAGCAAAAGTCCGCTGGTTTTTTGTTCACCTGAAAGATCAAAAAATTCTTTCTCTTTGATGCCTTTTTCAAATACTTCCTTGGGAATTTCGGAACGCAGGCTTAATGCTTTTTTTCCAAGAAACAGACCCATCAGGCCGGCAACAATCCCCGTGACGATATAAATGGCCAGCAGGGCAAACAGGATCTCTTTCGGATCCGCTTCTTTGATGCCAAATTGCTTCAAAGCAAAATTAATCACATTAACATAAACGGTTATCACATCGAAACCATACAGGATAATAACGCTGATAATTTTGTGAAACAGGGCGCTTGATAAGCTGAGAATGCCGGCTACTGCCACCGACGGGTAGTTGTTCCCCAATAAAATGATGATGAGTTCAATCAGTGCTGCTTCGGTAACGATGCCTGTCATCGGGCCCAAAATAATAGCACTGGGTGA
>JANTGU010000037.1 GCA_024762735.1 Bacteroidales bacterium
AGCCTTTTATCCAATCGCTATACATCGCGTAAAAACGATTCCAGGTTTTGAAATTTATTGTGATAGTCTTCCACCGACCGGCTAATCACTTCATAAGCTTCCTCTTTTCCATAAACATGCGAAATCTCCACGTCAATATGTTTGCCGGGCAAATCTTTATAAGTCAGGAAATAGTGTTTTAACCGGTCGATAACGAGTTCGGGCAGTTCCGAAATATCGTTAAACGAGCTGTAAAAAGCGTCGTTGTTTAGCACGGCCACAATTTTATCGTCGGCTTCATTGCTGTCTATCATTCTAAAACCACCAATAGGACGAGCCCGTACAAGGATATCGCCGTGGGCAATCTCTTTTTCGGTCAGCACACAAATGTCAACAGGGTCACCATCCCCTATAATGTCGGTTCGGCCGGTTTTTTCGTTGCAAAATTCGGCTACTTTTTTCGAGCTATAGGTTTGTGGAATAAATCCGTACAGGGCAGGAACAACATTTGAATATTTTTGCGGACGATCAATTCTCAGGTATCCCGACTCTTTATCAACTTCATATTTAACGGTGTCAGTAGGCACCATTTCAATATAACAAGTAACCAGTTCAGGGGCTTTAGGGCCAATCTCAACACCGTGCCACGGATGTGATTTATAGCGTAATCCCATCAGTTTTCCTATGGGATCCATCAGTTTGTTAGGCATATTTCTGTTTCTTTAAAAATTTTTGCAAAGGTATTAATTCTTTGTTCTCATGCTTCATAACATTTTTGAGTAATTTTACCGGCAAAATAAAATAACACCTCCATGAAAAAACCAATAGCAGTCTTTATTTTATCACTTGCCTTAATGGTAAGTTTTACCGGAACAGCACAGGAAAAGATGCTTACCGTGGATGATGCCATTTACATGAACCCGGCCGTATATCCCGTCAGAGTACCCCAGCTGCAATGGATGCCACAAAGCGATGATTATGTTTATGCCAAACAGAATAACCTGTATAAAGTGTCAGCCCGGGGTGGCAGCGAAACCCTGTTTTTAACCCTGGACAACTTAAACGAACAAATGGCACAAAACGATTTTGACTCGTTGAAGCGGTTGCCGCGGGTTAAGTTTCTGAATCAAAATGAAATCTACTTTTCATCAAACAATAAATGGTTTACCTACAATACCGAAACCCACTCGCTACAAAACTTTGCAACACTGCCCGACAGTGCTGAGAACATTGATTTCAACCAAAAAAGCAAGTACATCGCTTATACCATTAAAAACAACCTTTTTATTTCGATGAATGCCAGCACTGTTCAGGTTACTCACGATGATAACCCGGGCATTGTTAACGGACAGACGGTTCATCGGGTGGAGTTTGGTATTAATACCGGAACATTTTGGTCGCCCGACGGGAAAACCCTCGCCTTCTACCGCAAGGATGAAACCATGGTAGCCGATTACCCGCTGGTCAATATCGACACCCGTATTGCCACGGTAAAAACCACCAAGTACCCCATGGCCGGCGAAACCAGTCACCAGGTAACCCTGGGCGTATTTAATCCTGAAACAGGTACCACCCGATTTTTAAAAACCGGCGAGCCAAAAGACCATTACCTTACAGCAGTAACCTGGGATCCTTCGGGAAAGTATATCTACATTGCCATCCTCAACCGCGATCAAAACCACATGAAATTGAATCAATACGATATCACTTCCGGAAATTTGGTGAAAACCTTGTTTGAAGAAGAAAACCCTGATTACGTGGAACCGGAGCACCCGCTCTATTTTAACCCCAATCAACCTGACGAGTTTATTTGGTTTAGCGAGCGCGATGGTTTCGATCATCTCTATCTTTATAATACCGAAGGTAAATTATTGCGTCAGTTAACCCACGGTAATTGGGTTGTAACGAACTTTATAGGCTATTTTGGTAAAGACAATGTGTTTTTTAATGCTACCAAAGAGAGTCCGCTGGAGCAAAACGTTTACAGGGTAAGCGTCAATGGGGGTGACATAACGCGTGTTTCACCCAATCATGGTACCCATACAGGTTTTGTTAGTTTTGATGGAAAATACATGGTTGATATCTACAGCAATACCGAAACGGCCCGTGAATATAAACTGGTCAATAAAAAAGGAAAAGAGATTAGAGTGATTGAAGCCAATAATCATCCGTTAAAAGATTACAAGCTGGGAAAAACAACCATTTTTACCCTGAAACCCGAAGGTACTCCCGAATTATATTGCCGCATGATTACCCCGCCGGATTTTGACTCTACTGCAAAATATCCTGTTATCGTGTACGTGTACGGAGGGCCTCATGCACAACTTATAACCGATTCGTGGGTAGCGGGTGCCGGGTTGTTTTTAAACTACCTGGCGCAACAGGGTTATATTGTTTTTACCCTGGATAACAGGGGATCAGCCAACCGGGGACGTGATTTTGAACAAGCCATTTTCAGAAATTTGGGAACGGTAGAAGTTGACGACCAAATGGCCGGGGTGAATTACCTGAAATCACTTCCGTACGTTGACTCAACAAGGATAGGTGTAGATGGATGGAGCTACGGAGGGTTTATGACCATTTCACTTATGCTGAAAAACCCGGGTGTATTTAAAGCGGCCGTGGCCGGTGGCCCGGTTATCGACTGGAAATATTACGAGGTGATGTATGGCGAACGGTATATGGATACCCCGCAAACCAATCCTGAAGGATATAAAAATGCAAGCCTTTTAAATTATGTTGATAATCTGGAAGGAAAACTGCTGGTAATACATGGCACCATGGATCCCACGGTGGTTTGGCAACAAAGCTTGTTGTTCCTGCAAACAGCCATCAAGCACGGAAAGCAGATGGATTATTTTGTTTACCCGGGTCACGAACACAATGTACGGGGCAAAGATCGGGCACATCTTTACACCAAGATTACCGACTATTTTAAAGCCAACTTGTAATTGTTGGCGGCAAATGACTATTTTTATGCCTGAAAATCGTTTTCTCTGTTTATGAAAAAAACCACTTTATCCGTTTTCATGTTGCTGCTGCTGGCGCTTGTCCAGGGCCAAACCCTGGTTCAGGTTAAAACCAGCCTGAAAGGGGTCATGAGCCCTGTAGCCGAATGGCTTGACGTACCCAACAGCAAACACATGGGTGTTTGGGTAAGTGGCGAGTATTTCCTGAACGACAAACAAGTGGTAACAGGCCAGGTTAACAAATATAAAGATACCAACCATTTTATTTACACCAAGTCAACGCTGCCGGCACTTTACAACGGGGCTTCCGCTTCAGCCGATTACGATGAGGATGGTGACTCGGATATCATCGTTACGGGGGTAACCAACTACGGCACAGCCGTGATGAGGCTATACAACAACCAGGGAGCCTATCGTTACGTGCAGGATAACCAGCTGTTTAACCCTGTTGCGAATGGCTCGGTAACCTGGGGAGATTTTGATGGTGATAAAGACCTCGATATCCTGGCAACAGGTAAAGATGCCAACAATCAACTTACCACAACCATTTACCAAAACAATAGCGGCCGTTTTGATGAGCTGGTTTCCGGCGTTCCAGGAGTTTATTACGGTAATGCTGACTGGGGCGATTACAATGGGGACGGAAAACTGGATATCCTTATTACCGGAGATGTGGGTGGACAACCTTACACGGCCGTTTATCAATATCAGCGGGGTAAATACCTGCGAATTAAACAGGATATATTGCCCCTGAAACACAGCTGTGGTAAATGGGGTGACCTGGATAATGATGGCGATTTGGATTTTATTGTGAGCGGCGAAGATGGGAACGGCTACCCTGTTTGCAGAATATATAGCAATGAAAAAGGCTTTTTTAATGAGATACCTACTGTCATGAGAGGGCTCAAAAGTGGTTATATCGATTTGGCAGATTACGACCATGATGGCGATCTCGATATTGCCATGACAGGTGAATCGCTGGAGCGTTCCTACTCCTATGTGTACGAAAACATGGGTGGATTTAGGTTTAAAGATATTATTGCCGGACTGCCGGGGGTAGCATCGGGAATAGTTAAATGGGGCGATTACGATGGGGATGGCGACTACGATTTGTTGCTTGCCGGGGTAACCATTTGCTACGACTTTATCGCCAGGGTTTATAAAAACAACATCAACCCGGTAATAAAAAAAGAGGTTCCATCCAGTATTTTTACCGAGGCTAAGACACCCTATATCAACTTTGGCCCCTACTACTATTACGTGTATTCATCGTGCTACTGCGATCCCGCTGGAGGAAATAATAAAGCCTATCATTTATACATCAGTAACATACACAAGGAAAATAAAAAGTATCATCTGACCTATAAGTATAACGAGCTATTGCTGAAGCAGGTACCCAATTGGCCAAAAGCCGATCGGGGACACCGGTTGTCCAACGGCTTTGAAACCTATAAAGAGGCTGAAGAATCCCGTAATCAAATCATCGAATCGTATCAGTCAACCCATTTTATTGTCCATTATTTAAATTGGTAAACGTTGTTTTGATGCCAAATCATCATTCGGTTTTAGATTTTTTGATGTAATCGTATAACCCTTCCCCTGCATCTTCCAACAAATCAAGAACCAGTTCAAAGCCTTGCTCTCCACCGTAATAGGGGTCGGGCACTTCGTGATAGTTGAATTGACGGGAAAAATCGGTCATCATGTAAATCTTGTTGATATCCTTCAGGTTACGTGCCATCTGTTTCAATGTCCGTTTATTGCTATCATCCATGGCTACAATAAAGTCGAAGTTATCCCAATCGGTAGCCGGGTCAAAGGGTCTTGAAACGGAGGTAAGATGGTACCCTCGCTTTATGGCGTGTGTTTGCATTCGGGCATCGGCAGGTTCACCACGGTGATAGTCGGAAGTGCCGGCAGAATCAATTTTAAAAAGAGGTGTTTCCCCTTTTCTGTTCACTAACCCGTTAAAAACAGCTTCGGCACTGGGCGACCGGCAAATATTTCCCAAACACACGAACAATACACGATATTTCATCTTCATAAATTTTTGAGTGGCTAAGATAGTTAAAGAATGAAACCGATATTACGATTAAAAATTTCCTCCTATTCTGAACTTGTTGTTGTAGCTTTGCAACAAACCATGATAACCTATTGTCATTATTACGGTTTCAATCATTAAATCAAAAAAATGAAAATTATTACCTCCTTTCTTATTTCAGTCCTCTTGGTGCTGGCTATTTACAGCATAACCAAACCAAAAAAAGGTACCCATTACGAACAGTTCATCCTTTCGGTTTACCAAAAAGGATTAAACAATATAGTTGCCACAGAAAAAGAGGTAAAGCCGGCCGACATGCCCGATATGGCAGCCCTTCAGGAATTTGTGTCCACGGTGGATCCTCACCTTGGCTATGTGCCGGTAAAACGACTTCCCAAAGCTTATGAAACTACCCGGCAGCAAGCCTTGTCAAGAGATTACACTCCACCAGTATATTGGAATCAGACCGGGGCTGATATGGGTGGCCGTACCCGTGCCATGATGTTTGACCCCAACGACCCTAATCACCAGGCCTTGTACGCGGGAAGTGTAACGGGAGGGTTATGGTACAACAGCAACATTACCGATGCCAACAGCAGCTGGGAACCGGTGGATGACTTTTGGCCCGACCTCTCCATCAGCAGCATGACTTATGACCCCAACAACCCCCAGGTACTCTACGTGGGAACCGGTGAAGCACAAACAGCCCGAATCATTTATCGTGCTTCTTCGGGCGTGGGAAACGGGATTTACAAATCAACCGATGGCGGCCAAACCTGGTTCACGATTACCTCGACAACAGGTTTTAACTACATCACCGACCTGGTTGCCCGTGACGAAGCCGGGCAAACCGTGATTTATGCTGCCGTTGCCTCGGGCACCTACATGGGCGAAGACCATGTTAGCCAGCCCTCCGATGGCCTGTTCCGGTCGGTAGACAATGGTGAATCCTGGCAACAGGTACTCCCCGATATTCCAAATGAAGGTGTTCCATATACCCCTTCCGATATAGAAGTAGCATCCAACGGAAGGATGTTCGTAGGAACCATGGAAAACCTCGACCAAAAAGGGGGTGCCACCATTCTGTATTCCGACAGCGGCCTTCCCGGTAGCTGGACGGTATATAGTGATTATAACACTACTATTAGTAACGAAGGGTATTACAATATTCCATCCCGAACCATCCTGGCGCCTGCCCCCTCTGATTCAAACAGGGTGTATGCCCAATTCGCGGCAGGGTATGTTAACGGGTTTACCTATTATCGGGGCCGGTATATGGTTCGGTCGAACGATGGTGGGGTTACCTGGAACCAAATTAATATTCCTGATGAAGATTGGTCAACCCTGGCATGGCACGCGTTTGATTTAAAAGTATCGCCAACCAACCCCGACAGAGTCTTTTCAGGGGGCCTCGATTTGTGGAGTACCGGCAATGGCGGCCTAACCTGGCGTCATGTTTCCGACTGGAGCCTGATGTATTATGGCGGGGGTGATGAGTATGTACATGCCGACCAGCACATCATTAAATATCAACCACAAAACCCTGCAACGGCTGTGTTTTCCAGCGATGGAGGTGTGTTTTCCAGCGCCAGCGCCAATCAAAATTATCCCGTATTTGAACAAAAAAACAAAGGGTATAACACCCTGCAGTTTTATAGCTGTGCCATGAATCCGACAGCAGGCGTCAATCAGTTTATTGGAGGATTACAGGATAATGGCACGCTAAAATACACAGGCAACCCGCTAACCATTAACGATATGTTTGATGGGGGCGATGGTGCTTTTTGTTTTTGGGATCAGGATGACCCATCCATTTATATCAGCAGCGTCTATTATAATGCCTACTCTTATTACCGAAACAATATACAGATGGGTTATAGTAATCCCGGAACCGGAACTTTTATCAGTCCTGCTGATTACGATTATAAAAACAATATTCTTTATTCCAACGCTGTAAGCTTTTCAGGGTCGCACGCCAACAAACTGTTTCGGGTAAAAGGAGTTCCAACACCCACCAGCGAGCAGGAAATCTATCTTGGCACCAACAGTACCGTTCCCTTTTCACATGTAAAATATTCACCTTACTCGCCCGATGGTGCCACCACGCTGTTCGTGGGAACACAATCCGGCAGACTTTTTAAAATTACCCACGCCGAATCTACCCCGCAAACTACCGAGCTTACCGGCATCAACTTTCCGGAGGCCAGCATTAGCTGTGTGGCTATTGGCAGCTCTGAAAACACTTTGCTGGTAACCTTCTCCAATTATGGTGTCTCTTCGGTTTGGCTGTCGTTGGATGGTGGACAAACATGGACTGAAAAAGAGGCAAACCTGCCTGATATGCCTATACGCTGGGCATTGTTCCACCCGCAAAACGATGATCAGGTATTGTTGGCTACTGAAACCGGAGTATGGGCAACCAACACCTTGCGGTTCGACGATACCGAGTGGGCTCCTGCTGTAAACGGCATGGCCAATGTAAGGGTTGATATGCTTAAAATAAGAACCTCTGATAATTTGGTGTTGGCAGCTACCCACGGTAGAGGATTGTTGACTACAACCTACCAGCTGGACATTTTTGACGGGGTTAACACGACGAGCGTGGCAAACAATCGGCTTGTTGTTTATCCGAACCCGGCCACCACCTATGTAAACGTAAAAGCAAAGGCAAACAACAACGAGGAGATGAACCTGGCGCTTTTTGATGTTTCGGGCAAAGAGGTACTCTCAAAAAAGCTTTCCGGGAACAAGAATATTAATTACAGGTTAAATCTGGAAACCCTGCCAAAGGGAATTTATCTTGTAAAACTCCAATCAAAAACCATCAGCCGGCAACAAAAATTAGTCATTAAATAAAGTATAAATATGTTATTCCGCAAATACGGTTCAAAAAATTAAAAAAATGTGTCATTCTGTACGAAGTCGAAAAATGCATCACACTTCGACTCCGCTCAGTGTGACAACAACATTAAATATTATTTATAATCAACCCTTTATATATTTTACCTTTACAACCAACAAATTAACTTTAAACAACTTATGATGAAAAAAACAATCTTTCTTCTCGCTTTTCAAATAGTGGCCGCTTTTACCCTGACAGCTCAACTTCCTTACAACAGCCGGTATTTTAGTGCTGTTTTCGATTCCATCACCATCGACACCAGTATCGTTTATGGGAATGCACCGGCATTGGTGTTTCCCTATTTGAGCGAGAGCAACACCTTTAACGAGGATCTTTTAATGGATGTTTACCAACCTTTCGGCGACACGCTCAACGCCCGCCCGTTGGTAATTTGTGCCCATTCCGGCTCTTTTTTATCAGGAAGCCGAAAAAACGATGATATGGTGGATTTTTGTGATTCGCTGGCTCATCGGGGTTACGTGGCAGCTACCATCGATTACCGGCTCGGGATGAACGTATTTAACACGGCCAGCTCTGTAAGAGCCGTTTACAGGGGACTTCAGGATGGAAGAGCAGCAGTACGGTTTTTTAAGGAATTTGCAGGTTTGTATGGCATCGACACCAATCAGATTTACTTGCTCGGTAGTAGTGCAGGCAGTTTTATCGGTTTACAGAATATGTTTATGGACATGGAAGATGAGCGCCCTCCCGAAACCTACAACTCCCCCGATTTGGGTTGTTTGGATTGCTCCGGAAATAGTTATGCCCATTCCGGAAAAGCCAATGCGGTAGTTTCGTTATGGGGAGCGTTAAAGGACACGAATTTGATTGTCAACACCGATTCGTTGCCCCTTTTTTTGGCTCACGGTACTGCTGATGACGTGGTATATTTTGATGTGGGTCATCCTTTTGGATACAACGGGTTCCCCGAAACCTATGGCAGCCTTCCGGTGTCGCAGCAAAGAGCGACGTATGGTTTTCAGGCCACCACCTATTTTGTGGAAGGGGTAGGCCACGAGTTTTATGGTGCCAGCAACGGGATGTGGGGAAGTCTTGGCCCCAACAACTATTGGGATACCATCGTAGCTAAAGTGGACACTTTCTGTTACAGGGTGCACAAACCCCACGCCTCTTTTAATTACACCGGTGTTGAAAATGTTTACCTGTTTGAAGATGAAAGCACGGGCGCAACCCGTTGGCACTGGGATTTTGGCGATGGAACCTATTCTGATGAACAAAACCCCGTTCATGAATACCTTGTCAGCGGCAGGTATCAGGCAACAGAAATGGTACTTAACGACTTAACAAGTTGGGATACCACTTCAACCAACATTGACATTTTTGTTTCTGTTAACGAAACCCCATCGAAAGAGATTATCATTTACCCAAATCCTGCCAAAGATAAAATAATGATAAGCGGAAGTTTTGAAACGGTTACCCTGTTTAACATGGAAGGCCTCAAAATATTAGAAACCAAAAGCAAGCAGCCAATTAATATTGGAAATTTACCTGTTGGGGTTTATTTTATTAAAGTGATTTCCAAAAACCGGGAGGTAATTGTAAAGAAATTTATTAAGAGATAAACAGACAGAAAAAAGCTGCCTTGATACTTCAAAGCAGCTTTTTTTTGACATAAAAATGATAAGACTACTTTGTCAGCATCACTTTTTGAGTAAACATTTTGTTGTTACCCGAAACAACAATAAAGTAAACTCCTTGTGGGTTGTCGCTCAAGTCAACCCGGGTTGAATAGGATTCCTGAATATTAACATTGCTCTCTGAATAAACTGTTTGTCCAAGAGCATCCATCACTGTAACGGTAGCATCGTTAAAATCGATGGCGCTAAGGTTAATTTTAAACTGACCATTGTTGGGGTTGGGAAATACTTCGATACCAACCGTTTCACTGTTCTCGGAAAGGCCCACACAGTTATCAACCGTAACCGTTTGATTGGCGTCGCCTGAACATCCGTTTTCATCGGTGTAGGTATAAGTTACAGGGAAATTACCCACGCCCGACTGGGTTGGGTGGAAATACATGCTATCCGAAACATAATCTCCCGTGTAAACACCCCCGTCAGGTTTTCCTTGTGATAACAGATAGGGATCGTCACCCTGATTACAAAGGGTGGGTACCGGTGAAAAAGTCACGCTGGGAGGCTCGGTTTCGCTGATGTAATCCGCTTTGATGGTGGTATCAACCTGGGTTCCATCAGAAATAATAAGTGTAACATCGTACGTTCCGGTATACTGATAAAAGATAACGGGGTTTTCGTCCCACGACTGATCGGGATAACCACCTTCAAAAATCCAATGGAATGAAATAGGATCACCATAACTGGTATTGGTAAAGTGAACGCTTCCCATGCCACAAAGGGTAGTATCATCGGCTGTAAAGTCAGCCATAAACGAAGGTACTGATGGTCCTAAATCGTCCAGCATTTTACCAATGCTGTGCAATACTTGTTTGTTTCCGTCATCCTGAATCCAGGCAATGGCCTCGCAATTTTCTTCAACCCACGAACTGTTAAAGTTAAAGGTTGTTGTAATCTGCTGAACCGATCCGCCGGAGAAATCGATGTCCATTCCATTGGCACCCCCGGCGCCCATGGTTCTTTCGGTGTGATCAATCATACTTTGTCCCTGCCAAACATAAGGAATGTCCGATTCACAAAGGGCAAAACGTACTTTAAGCGGGCCTCCGCTGTAAGTGTCATGCTGTGTAACCGTGATGGTTATCGTCCATAAATCACCCACGGAACTCCCTGTAATATCGATGCCAAACGAGGTAGGAATGGCCATGCGGGCATTTACTTTAGGAAGATAAGAACCGTACATGCTCGAGCTATTGCTGCCTCCCTCTACGGTACCATAGGAACCATCAAACTTTGCTGTAGGGTAACCGGTGATGCTGTAGTAGGAGGTGCGTTGGGCAGCTTCAGGCGTGTTAAACGGGTCGCTGCTGTTGTAAGAGTGGTATTCAATGCCTGCCACGGGATCGCCGTTGGCATACAAATCATCCAACCCCATGGCTGCCCCGGGGCAATATGGGCATCCGGTTCCGGTGCCAATTTCTACCAGCACATTTTCCCTTGGGATTTGCTGGCCATACGTAGCAACAAATAAAATTGTTGCAAAAAAAGTAAAGAACAATTTTTTCATAGACAGGTGATTTTAATTATTTGGTTCAAAATTAATTAAATGTTAACAATAAATCATCAAAACATCAAAAAATAACGCATGATTCGATTCGACTATTACTGACAACTAAAAAACCCCAAAAGGTTGCTCAACAACTTTTCGGGGTTTTTTTATTCGGACAATCAATAAAATTAACGGATAATCAGCTTTTTATTAATCAGACTGCTTTTTCCTTTAATCAACAATTGGTACACACCCGAAGCTTTATTCGAAAGGTCAATCACCACTGTTTTTTGTCCTTCCAGCGACAGATTGGTTTGTTGGTAAACAATTTTACCCTGGTTATCGAGCACCAGTAAATCCACTTTTTGGAATGAAGCAGCGGTTATATCAAGGTTAAACCTGCCCGATCCCGGATTAGGATAAACCAAAGCTTTGGCGATGTCGTTGGGAGTATTAATCCCTGTGCAATTTTTAAGTTCTACTGATATCTCGTCGGTGGCAGCACAGCCATCGGTAGTGGTTACCTCAACCGAAATATCGTGTGTGCCATAACCTGCCGTTAAGGTGTCAATGGTAAGTGTTTGGGTGGTGTCACCCGTTGACCAGCTGTATAAAGAACCCGTGTTGCCGGCATCCAACACAATGGATGATCCGTCTTGTGCACACAAGGAAGTGTCGTTACCCAGGTTCACCGAAGGGAGCTGGGCAAAATTAATATCAATGGTGTCGGTGCTTACACAACCCTGTTCGTTGGTAACCATGGCCCAATAGGTTTTGTTTCCCGAACCGGCAGCTTCCTGAACAGTAATGCTTTGAGACGTGTC
>JANTGU010000038.1 GCA_024762735.1 Bacteroidales bacterium
TAATCACTGACCCAAACACTTTCTTAAAAGAGGCAGAATCGGAACCGGCTACCTTGCTTCAGGATAGAAAGGCAGAAAAAACAGTTGAGAGCACCAAAATCATCGAAAATAAAGTAAAGAATATAAAAATGGACAATTTATTAAACAGCTCAAATTTGCTTCGATTACTTGACAAGTGGAAAATTCACTTGCTGGTAATTATTATTGTAGCAGCTGTATTGGGCATGATTTTTTCAGGCCCAACCTTTATTACACCACTTTACAAATCCTATGCCGTTGCCTATCCTGCCAACATCGATTCCTATTCGGAAGAGAGCAACACGGAACAGATGCTTCAGATTTTAAACTCACAGGATATTACCGACAGCATGATTTTGGACTTTGATCTTGGCAATCACTATAACATCAAGAAATCCTATAAATACTATCAAACTGCCTTACTGAACCAGTATCATGACAGGGTTAAAATTAGTAAAACCCCGTACGAATCGGTGATGATTGAAGTAGAAGATGCCGATCCCGTGGTGGCTAAAAAGATGGTGGACAAAATTTTACAACTTTACGATTGGAAAGTGGCCAGTTTACACAAATCAAAGTATGCCGAAGTCGTTAAAATGTATAAGGCGGGGCTGGCACGCAAACGTCATGACATGGACTCGCTGAAATCGATATTGGCTTACCTGGGTTCCGAAAAAGGTGTTTTTCAGTACGAATACCAATCACAGGAAATAACCAAAGGATATCTGGGCACCATTGGCGGCGGCAAATCAAACATCGATAAAAAGGAGTCGAAAAGACTTTTTAAAAACATGGGCGAAAACAGCGGCCAGTTAATCGAGGTGGCCGAAATGTTGCGCGACGAGGCCACCACCTATGTGGAAACTAAAAAGGATCTGGAGCTGGCCGAGCGCTTTCTCTATTCGCACATGACCTACTCCAACATCATTACACGCCCGTTTGTTGCCGACAAAAAGAGCTTTCCTATCCGCTGGTTGGTAGTAGCCACGGTTACCCTTGCCGCTTTTATCTTTGCCTTTTTTATCATTATTTTTATTGAGACAAAAAATTCTAAAACCGCCTGATATCCATTTTGATAAAAAAAACGAAAATAGTATGGGTTTATGCTCTTACAGTTATTTTCCTGGCTGTAAACTTTTACCTTGTAATCAATAAAGACATCTACTGGTTTTTTTTGTTGCCGGTAGCACTGATTGTGCTTTATTACTACCTGGTTTCGTTGGATAAAGTATTGCTTTTTATTACTTTTTTTACCCCACTGGCCATTAATATCCGTGATATGGATATGGGGCTGGGCGTATCACTGCCCACCGAGCCCATGATGTTCGGGGTGTTGATAATCTTTGTTGCAAACCTGTTGGTGAACCATAAAAAATATGACATCCGACTCGGAAGTCACCCGGTGTCGTATGTTATTTATTTAAGCCTCCTTTGGATGCTGATAACCACCTTTACCAGCGAGTTGCCGGTGGTATCAATTAAATATTTGTTATCCCGGCTTTGGTTTGTCGTCCCGTTTTATTTTGTGGCCGCGCTGATGTTTAAAGACAAAATTAACATCAAGCGGTTTTACTGGCTGTACATCATTGCTTTTATCGGGGTTATTTTTTACACCATCAGCGTGCATGCCAAATACAATTTTGATGAGGAAACCGGTCACTGGGTTATGTCACCATTTTACAACGACCACACGGCATACGGGGCAGCGCTGGCCGTGTACTTCCCGGTAATTGTCGGGTTCATCTTCTATCCGGGGGCTAAAAAATGGACCAGAGTCATTGCATCGGTAGTGCTGGTTATTTTTGTTACAGCCATTATCCTATCCTACAGCAGAGCTGCCTGGTTGAGTATTGGAGCTGCCTTAGGAGTGTTTATACTGATTTTGCTAAAAATTAAATTCAAATGGATATTTTTAACCGTGGCTGTTTTAGTTACGCTATTTTTTACCTTCCAGCATCAAATATTTGACAAACTGGAAAAAAACAAAACCGAGTCGTCCAGAAATTTTGTTGAACACGTGGAGTCGATGGCCAACATTTCATCGGATGCCTCCAACCTGGAAAGAATCAACCGTTGGCAATCGGCCTTGAGGCTGTTTGACGACAGACCCGTATTTGGCTGGGGACCTGGCACCTATCAATTTGTTTACGCACCCTACCAACGGTCGAAAGAGAAAACGATTATCAGCACCAACCTGGGAGACAAGGGTAACGCCCACAGCGAATACCTGGGGCCATTGGCCGAAGAGGGACTTCCCGGCAGCCTGATTGTGCTACTATTGGTAGGAGTTGTTATTTACACGGGGATAAAAGTTTATATCAAAACCAAAGACAAAGAGGTTAAGTTTTTAAGCATGATGTCGCTGCTGGGACTAATTACCTACTTTGCCCATGGATTTTTAAACAACTTCCTCGATACCGATAAACTATCGGTTCCCTTTTGGGGATTTATTGCTATTTTAGTTGCCCTTGACGTGTATCATCTCACCGATGAAGAAAAAGAGCACAGGATTGAGTAGGGTTTGCCGCGATACCCTGCTTTGTGCAAAATCATACATAAAAAAAGCCATGAAACAATTCATGGCTTTTTTTATGTATCCAGCGTGTTCTCCAACACCGTTACTGTTTTACTCTTTCGGAGTATTGTCCGGTACGGGTGTCCACTTTAATTTTATCACCGGTATTTAAAAAGAGGGGCACTTTAACCGTGGCGCCCGTTTCAACGGTTGCGTCTTTAAAAGTATTGGTAGCAGTGTTTCCCTTTTCGCCAGGCTCGGTATAGGTAACCTCCAGCACCACGTAGTTGGGCATCTCGCAATAAATGGGGCTCTCGGTTTCGGCATGAAAAGCGATGTCCACCATTTCACCCTCTTTGAGGAGCTCGGGGGCAGCAATCATGTTTTTATCGATGAAAGTCTGCTCGTAGTCCTCGGTATTCATAAAATGAAAAGTATCCCCTTCGCTATATAAAAATTGATACTGCCGTTTTTCAACGCGCTGCACGTTAATCTTTACTCCGGAAGTAAACGTGTTAGGAATTACCCTGCCCGTTTTCAGGTTTTTAAGTTTGGTACGTACAAAGGCGGGACCTTTACCCGGTTTTACATGCTGAAATTCAACAATCGTAAAAAGTTCGCCGTTAAATTCAATAATTAATCCGTTTCTAAAATCTGCTGTTGTTGCCATATTACTATTATTTTAAACTCTGTCTTTCATTCTGGTATAGCCTTTCATAACCCCGCGTTGCGAGCGGCTGATAAAGCTAAGAATCTCATCTCTTTCGGGCGTTGCCTGCATAGAAGCCTCGATATAGTTAACACCCTGTGTAATATTTCTACCCTTTAAGTAGAGTTCACGGTACACTTCCTGTATTTCATTAATTTGCTCGTTGGAAAACCCCCTGCGGCGAAGTCCAATAGAGTTAACACCCACGAAAGCAACCGGTTCGCGACCTGCCTTGCTATAGGGTGGCACATCTTTACGCACCAGGCTACCTCCTGAAATCATGGTGTGAGCTCCGATATGAACAAACTGGTGCACGGCTGATAATCCTCCAACGATAGCCCAGTCGTCAATCTCAATGTGACCGGCCAGATTACAGGCATTGGCCAGTATCACGTGATTACCCAAAATACAATCGTGGGCAACATGGACGTAAGCCATCAACAGACAATTGTCACCAATTACCGTTTCGGCACTGGCCTTGGTACCCCTGTTGATGGTCACGTATTCACGGATGGTGGTGTTGTCGCCAATTTTTACAATGGTATCTTCCCCATCGAATTTTAAATCCTGCGGGATGGCCGAGATGACAGCACCGGGAAATATTTTACAATTTTTTCCAATCCTGGCGCCCTCCATGATGGTTACGTTGGAGCCTATCCAGGTTCCCTCATCAATAATTACGTTCTTCTCGATATTAACAAATGGCTCAATCACCACGTTGGGTGCAATTTTTGCCTGCGGATGAACGTATGCAAGTGGTTGATTCATCGGTACTATTGTTTATTTTTTACTATCTGAGCCGTTAAATGGCCTTCCATAACGACTTTATCACCCACAAATATTTTTCCGTAAGTGGTACAAATTCCCCTTTTAATTGGACCTGTCAGAATTAACGAAAAAACCAACACGTCGCCGGGAACTACTTTAGAACGAAATCTAACGTCAGATATTTTAAGAAAGTAGGTAGAATAATTTTCAGGGTCAGGTACCGAGTTCAAAACAAAAATTCCCCCGGCCTGTGCCAGGGCTTCAACCTGAAGCACACCAGGCATAATGGGCTCGTCAGGGAAATGGCCCACGAAAAAGGGCTCATTCATGGTAACGTTTTTAACCGCCACAATATATTTATCGTCTAAATATAGCACCTTGTCCACCAGCAAGAACGGGGGACGGTGAGGCAATATTTTTTTGATATCGTTGATGGTGTAAACAGGTTCGGAGTAAATATCAAACGGGGGTTCTTTTACAATGTAATTGCTCATGATAAAAATTTTTGATGTAATAATTTTGCAAACTCTGTATTGGTATAATGACCCGGGCGCTCTGCTTTAACATGGCCTTGAATATTCATCCCCAGCAGGGTTAAATCGCCGATAAGGTCTAACAATTTATGACGAGCCGGTTCATTTTTAAAACGGAGGTCGATATTATTCAAAATACCAATTTCTTTCACTTTAACCGAAGGTTTATTAAAAAGTTTCGCCAACCGGTCCAGTTCCTCCTGGCTCACCAGCTTGTTAACAAAAACAATGGCATTGTTTATGTCGCCTCCTTTCACCAGGTTATTATTCAGCAAAAACTCCAGTTCATGCAAAAAAACAAACGTACGGCAAGGAGCTATTTCGTGTTTAAAATCGGTGATATCGTCAAGTGTGGCCAACTGTTTTCCAAGCACTTTGGTTTCGTAATCAATCTCCACCGAAAAGCGCAATTTTTCAGCCGGTTCGATGGTAACCCTTATTTTCTTTTCAGGAATTTCGAACTCAACTTTTTCCGTAATCACCAACACTTTCTTTTCGGCTTGTTGTGACTGAACACCTGCTTTTTCAATTGCCTCGACAAAAAACCTGGAGGAACCATCCATGATGGGCATCTCTTCCATATCGATATCAATAAGCACATTATCGATACCAAGACCCGTAAGTGCCGCCAATACATGCTCGATGGTGTAAATGTGAGTCCCGTTTACCCCCAGGGTAGTTCCTCTTTCGGTACTTAACACATTTTTTACATGAGCATCAATAACAGGTTGCCCTTTCTTGTCAATTCTGCGAAATTTTATACCATGATTTTCCGAAGCGGGGTGAAAAGTAATGGAGCCATGTTGACCCGTGTGAAGCCCTGTACCACTTACCGAAACTGCTTGTTTGATTGTTTTTTGTCGTTCAGCCATTAAAAGAAATCGTGATGTATTTTCACGTTTTTTGGTTATAAGGTGCAAAAGTAACAAAATATTTTAACCTACATCTTAAGGCACTGCTTTGTCATACTTTTGTTCATACAACTTGTGCTATTCGTAAAAATTTAGAAAACAATTTTTTACTTATCTTTGCCGTCCTTTAATTTGAACCCTACACTGATGAAATATATTTTATTCATGGCCGGGATGCTGGTGGCAACCATCGCTTTTTCTCAGCAAAAGTTCCTTTTTGACGCTTCCAAAGCCGAAACTGCCGGTAATGCCGACTGGATTATCGATGCCGATAAATGGAACCTCGATTACAGTCCCAACGCCCATACCGGTGGCTATGAAGCCAATGCCCAACAAATTCCCACACCCTCGCAAAACAACATTAGCTCGAATACAGGCGAATACTACTGGCAAGGTGCCTTATCGGCCTGGGGCATAGAATTGGTTAAAAAAGGGTATTATGTGGAAACACTCCCCTACAATGGTGATATCACTTACCTTGATCAGGGTAACCCGCAAGATTTATCAAATTACGATGTTTTTGTTGTTTGCGAACCCAACATCAAGTTTACGAGCAGTGAAAAAACAGCCATCATTCAGTTTGTAAAAAACGGAGGTGGGTTATTCATGATTTCCGATCACAATAACTCGGACCGCAACGGCGATGGCTATGACTCCCCTGCCATATGGAACGACTTGATTAACAACAATGCCGTGGCAAGCAACCCCTTCGGCATCAAGTTTGACTATGAATTTTTTAACGAGCAAACCAACAACATTCCCAATACTACCAACGACCCGCTGATTAACGGCTCTTATGGTAAGGTAACACGGGTGGAGTTTTATGGCGGCACCTCCATGACCCTCTATCCAAATCAAAACAGCAGCGTGAAGGGAGTGGTTTACGAAGAGGGATCATCCACGTCAGGGACAAAAAACGTGATGTGTGCTTATGCCACTTACGGCACGGGAAAAGTGGTTGCATTGGGCGACAGCTCCCCTGCTGATGACGGCTCGGGCGATAATGGTGACAACCTGTACGACGGCTGGCTGGAAGATGCCAATGGCAACCATCGTAAGTTAATAATGAACGGGAGCGTATGGCTTGCCACACCCACTTCGGCCATTTATAACCCTGAGACAACATCGGTTAAAATAAGTGCTACGGGCGAAAACAACGCTATTTTATTTTTCGTAAACGATACCAAACCAAGCACTAATTACTTGATTTCCGTGTTCGACCTTACAGGAAGGCTGGTTAACACCGCCAATACGACCACCTCTAACAATCGCTTAAAAGTTTCTGTCCCCATGGACGGTTTATATATTTACAGCCTTTCAACCCCGGAAAAAACCTTGTTTACCGGAAAAGTGATGGTGCACTGATTATTGCATCCATCAAAATGATTACTTTTGCCGCTTCTGATTCGCGTATTGTTTACTAAAATACCATCTATCAGTTATTATTTTATTAACAGCAAAAGACTTGATTAATATACAGCTCTATGAAATCACACCTATTTATTCTATTAATATGGATATTCCCTGTTTTTAGCAACGCGCAAACAAGCCAAAACAAGCAAACCTCTTATCCAGTCCAAGCGCAGCACCGGGTTGTACACCCCACATTAATAGCCACGCCGGCACTTTTTGGTATTTCAACTCCTTTGAGCCAGGCACCCATTACCACGCCGGGATCATCGCAGGACCAAGAATTTGAATACAACGATCATCGGGACAGAGAAATCAATCCCAACATTTTGCCACCCGATTTTGAGCAAATGCCGGTTGACCCCAACGAGCAAACACAACCGGGATGGGTTCAAAGCGCAGGCCGCGCCATCATAAATAATTATGCCGGACAGAGCAGCCCCTATTATCCTCCCGATTGTAACGGAACAGTTAACAATAGCTACTATTTTCAAGTGGTAAACACCACCTATCAAATTTTCAACAAATCTGACGGAACCTCTGCTGCCGGTCCTTCCAACCTGAATACCATTTTTGACCAAACCCTTCCAGGCGCTACCCGAAACGATGGCGACCCCATCGTGTTATGGGATGAACAAGCCGACCGTTGGCTTTATGCTGAATTCTCGGTACCTTCTCTCTCCGGCGGAGGAAACGATTACATGCTGGTGGCCGTGTCTGTGACCAACGACCCAACCGGAAGCTGGTACTCGTGGGCTTTTGATGTAGATGACGCTCCCGACTATATGAAATTTGGCATCTGGCAAGATGGATACTACATGGCCACCAACACATCAGGAGGCAACGACGTATATGTTTTTGAGAGAAGCGTGATGATTGCTGGAGGCTCCAACCCCCAGATGCTGGCTTTTCACAACCCCGACCGCCCTTCAACTTTTGACGGATTTCATTGTATATTGCCTTTGGACAACGATGGTCCCTGGGCACCCGCAGGGACACCCGGACAATTTATCACCATTGCCGACGATGGCCAAAGCAATGCCGCTGACGAGTTAAGAATTTACGAGTTAAATGCCGACTGGACCACCCCGGCCAATTCAACTTTTACCATGACGCAACAGCTGCCTGTTAACCCCTTTTCGGGCAACTTTACCAGCGATTGGAACAACATACCCCAACCGGGTACATCACAAAAGCTGGATGGCCTTTCCACTATTTTAATGTATCGTGCGCAGTATAGAAACTTTAACGGTACCCAAAAAATTGTTTGCACCCACACCATTGCAGAGGCTTCCGACGAAGCAGCCCTCAGATGGTACGAACTTGACAATACAGGATCAGGATGGAGCATAGCCCAGCAAGGCACTTACAACCCCGACAACGTAAGCAGGTGGTGCGGAAGCATTGCCATGAACGATTTGGGAGAGATAGCTCTGGGCTATTCGGCCAGTGACGGAACCAGTACTTACCCAAGCATCAGGTACTGCGGTCAGTCGGCCAACGGGCCACTCAACACGATGGACATTGCCGAAACAACCATTCAAACAGGAACAGATTCGCAAACCGGCGCTAACCGCTGGGGCGATTACAGCAACATGAGTGTTGACCCTTCTGACGGGACTACTTTTTGGTACACCACCGAATATATTTCAGGCTCTTCGCGCGAAACCCGCATTGCGTCTTTTTCTTTTCCTCCAAGTTGCTCGGCACCCACCACCCAGGCATCCGGTTTTAATTCGGGCTCTCCCACCACCGCATCCCTCACTATTTCATGGACACGTGGCAACGGCGATTCCATACTCGTGGTGGCTCACGAAGGAAGTTCTGTCAACGCATCTCCAGTTTCAGGAAATTCCTATACAGCCAACGCTACCTTTGCCAATGGCGATGAAATTGGTACCGGCAACTATGTGGTTTACAACGGGACAGGAACAACAGCAACCATTACGGGACTTACTATGGGTACGACCTACTATTTTTCGCTTTTCGAATATTTTGGTGCTGACCACTGTTACAACACCTCTGCCGAAACAGGTACAGGCACTACCAACGGACCTCCCACGGTTACCACAGAGGTGATAACCAACATTACCACTAATACTGCCGACGGAGGAGGTGAAGTGACTTCTGAAAACGGATCAACGGTAACTGAAAGAGGGGTTTGCTGGGCAACCACCCCCAACCCAACCCATAGCGATGCCCACACTTCTGACGGAAGTGGAATGGGTAGCTTTGTTAGCAGTCTGTCAAATTTATCTGCTTCAACACAATATTATGTACGTGCCTATGCCACCAACTCGTACGGAACCAGTTATGGCAATCAAGAGCAATTTACTACCGCCTGTGGGACGGTGACTGTTTTTCCGTATCAGGAAAGTTTTGATTCGTGGACAACCAGTACTCCCGATTATAACTGCACAGCAGACAACTCGGTGCCTCTTGACGATTGCTGGATTAATTTTGTGGGTGATGATATTGACTGGGATGTTTACGCCGGGTCAACAGCATCATCAGGAACCGGCCCGACCGGTGACCACACTTCAGGAAACGGAAACTACCTCTATACCGAATCATCATCATGCTTTGGTAGTTATGGCTACGTATTGACACCCAATTTTGATTTGAGTGGCCTATCCAACCCCTCCCTCTCTTTTTGGCATCACATGAATGGGGCTAACATGGGAACACTCTCTGTTCAGGTCTCCACAGATGGCGGGTCATCCTGGTCAGGGAATCTTTTTTCAATAAATGGGAACCAGGGTACTGACTGGCATCAAGAGATTATTGCTTTAACGAGTTATGCAGGATCGTCCAACGTAGTGATTCGTTTTAAAGCCGTCACCGGAAGCGACTACACTTCCGATCTTGCCCTGGATGATATCGAATTGTCGGAAGGGTGTACCCCTCCGGGTATTCAAGCCTCTAATCTTCAATTTTCCGAAATAACCGATAGTACGTTAAAAATGTCCTGGGACAGGGGTAATGGTTCATCCGTACTGGTGTTAGCGCACGAAGGAAGCGACGTTACCAACGATCCCTCATCGGGGACCTCCTACTCGGGTGACACCCTTTATGGAAATGGCGATGTTGTTGGAACAGACAACTATGTAGTTTTTACCGGGCCTGATACTACCGTGTCAGTGACGGGATTAACGTCGGGAACACCTTATTACTTTAACCTTTACGAATATAACACATCCGACAATTGTTACCTGACGCCCGGGCTAACAGGTCATGCCACTACTACAGGTATCGCCCCATGCACTGTTTGTGAATCTTACGGAAATACAACATTTGAAACCAGTACCACGCTGGTATCTTTTAACACCATTAACAATACCTCCGGAAAGCCATCAGGATACAGCGATTACACTTATCTATCAACGGATGTAAAGCTGGGAAGCAGTTACAACATGACGGTAAATGCCAATACGGATGGAGATTACATCACCTATACCAAGGTTTGGATAGACTGGAACAACGATTGTGATTTTGATGATGCCGGAGAGAGTTATGATTTAGGCAGTGCCAGCAACACGGCCGATGGTGCCACTTCCAACTCGCCTTTGTCTGTCACCGTGCCTGATGATACCCTGGCAGGATCAGTCACCATGCGTGTATCGACTAAATATAGCAACGCTGCTACCAGTTGTCTAACCGGTTTTGACGGAGAAGTAGAGGACTATACCATCCATTTAATACCCGGAGAAACAGGATGGCTTGGCAACACCACCAACTGGTTTGATGGCAGTAATTGGTCAAACGGAAAAGTGCCTTCTGTGAACTACATTGTCACCATCCCGCAAACCCCTGCCGGTGGAAATTTCCCGGAAATTCCAACAGGATTCAATGCGGTTTGCTACCAATTAATTATTGAAACAAACGCCAGGGTAATTGTTAATGGAACATTGGAAGTAAAACAATAAGAACCGGAAAGTCAACCGCTAATTTGCCAAGCCAAATCAAGACACAAAACTTCTTTAACCAGTTGGGGCTACATTTACTCTGACTCTTAGTCTATGGCAAGACCGTCGATCAGTTTCCCATCGGAAAAAATATCCCGAATACGTTCAGGACTTTGAAGGTGATAGGTTTTCCATCCCAATGATTTGGCCGTTTTGATGTTTTCAAGGTTATCATCAATGAAAAGCGTTTCTGCCGGATTTAATTTATGCTGATACATGACGAATTCATAAATCTCCACATCGGGTTTGCTAAGGTGTAAATCAAACGAAAAGTAGGCTTTATCAAATAACTCATCGAATTCCCGGTAGCCAAACCTGAGCTGTAAGTCACGAACATACAGGTCGTAATGAATTTCGTTGGAGTTGCTAAGTAATAATGTTTTATGATTATTCTTTACCGCTTCAATCACCTCGATACGTTCGGCAGGAATATCAAACAGCAAGGCGTTCCAGGCGTCATCAATTTCCTGATCGGTAAAATTGGCGTTGGCCCTCTCTCTTACTTTATCCCTGAAGGCCTCGGGGGTTAAAATACCCCGCTCAAACTTCCGTATAACGTTGTTGATAAAATCAGGTTGCAAAAAAGTACCCGAATCAGCCATGCCCAGTTTGTCAAAAGCATTGATAGTAAGTTGAGGGTCAATATCAATTACTACACCGCCGAAATCAAAAATTATTGTTTTAAAGTCCATGAATTTTGCTGTTTTATTTACAGCATAAAAATAGACAATTAATTGATTTTCACAATAAGAAGGTCGGGAAAGATGGTGATGAATTTCTTAAAAATTCATAAATGGAGAAATAGGCTGTTAATAGCGCTTGGGGTTATAGTTGCGACGCTTGCCTCCGTTATTATCCTTACGGTAGTTCGACGATTTATGCTTAACGCCTCTGCTCCTGTTCAGAATTTCGTT
>JANTGU010000039.1 GCA_024762735.1 Bacteroidales bacterium
ACCGGTTTGCAAATGCAGTAATCAACCCGGGAACTTACCTGGTAAAAATTGGCATTGACTGGGGTGCCACCTTTAACGATGCGGATTCCTATGAGCTTTCTTTCACATGTACTCCAAATGCTCTGGAACTAAACCAAACTTACGAGGAAGCGGCGCCCATCGCACTTGACACCTGTTTTGAAGATAACATCTACGGTGACAACCACCTTTACACCGTTACACATGATGTGGATTGGTTTCAGGTGGATGTACCCGCGCCGGGTGTGCTCGAAATTGCTGTTACATCTGTACCTGACGATCTCAGGTTAGACCTCGAAATCTATCAGGTTATCGATAATGTGTTAACCCTCATTGCTGATGACAGAGGTTCTGCAGGTCCCGGCGATAACCGGTTTGCAAATGCAGTAATCAACTCCGGAACCTACCTGATAAAAATAGGTATTGACTGGGGACAGGATTTTAATAAAGAAACGTATTCCTTTTGCTCGGATTTTACACCCAACAATTTGGAACTAAATCAAACTTACGAGGAAGCAGCCCCTATCGCGCTTGACACCTGTTTTGAGGACAACATCTACGGTGATAACCACCTATACTCCGTTACACATGATGAAGACTGGTTTCAGGTGGATGTACCCGCGTCAGGTGTGCTCGAAATTGCGGTTACCTCTGTACCTGACGACCTTCGTTTAAACCTTGAGATATATCAGATAATCGACAACGTATTAACTCTGATTGCTGATGACAGAGGCTCTGCAGGTCCCGGCGATAACCGGTTTGCAAATGCTGTAATCAACCCCGGAACTTACCTGATAAAGGTCGGTATTGGCTGGGGACAGGAGTTTAATAAGAATTCGTATTCTTTCTGTTCGGGCTTTACTCCTAACAATTTAGAACTTAATCAAACTTACGAGGAGGCAGCCCCTATTGCGCTTGACACCTGTTTTGAGGACAACATCTACGGTGATAACCACCTATACACCGTTACACATGATGTGGATTGGTTTAGCCTGGAAGTAGTTGATAACAACTATCCTTTGAAAATATCCGTCACTTCCGTTCCTGACAACCTCCGGCTGAACCTTGAAGTGTATCAATTAATTGAAAATGTACTTACCCTTATTGCCGACGATGGTGGTAGTGCAGGCCCGGGCGATGACCGGTTTGTAAGTGCAATTGTTAATGCGGGAACATACCTAGTTAAAATTGGCATTGACTGGGGTGAAGATTTTAACGAAGAACCCTATAACTTCTGCTTAGGTTATACAGGTATTGATGAGCAGTCGTTATCAAACCAGGTGGAGGTATTTCCAAATCCTTCCAATGGCAAATTGCAATTAAAGATTAACTCAGACAATAGTGATATCGACATACGAAGCATCAAAGTATATGACCTTTCAGGAAAAAATATGTTTGCTCTCCCACACAATAGCCTTATGAGTAACAATGTATCGGTTGATTTAACCAATCTTACCGAAGGCCTATATTTAATGAAAATCGTAACAAGCAAAGGAATCATAATCAAAAAAATTCTTATCAAATAAACCCAAAAAACACAATTAAAATCTTATTAAAATGAAAAAATTTACAGTTTTAACATTAGTAATGACACTGTTATTCAGTGCTCCGATTTTTGCGCAGGACGCAAGGTATCATTATGGACCCGTGGCCGGTATTAACCTGGACGACATGCTCGCCATTGCCGCAAAAACATTTGAAAACCGCGGTGTGAAGGTTGACCGGTTCAACTATTCGCGCGGGATGATTCTTTCAACAAATTATGGCTTTACCATTCTGGTTAGTCCTTACCGAACTAAAATTCTGGTTGAGAATACCGATGATGGGGTTTATCTGTCATTTATCGACTTGCAAATGAAAAGCTCAAGTGGTGGGTGGACTGATGTAGCCAGTGTGCTGGGTAAAAAAACCGATAAACTGATGACCGCGATAGGCAAAGAATTCGAGGCTATTGCTAAAGACCCCAAACAGGTGGAAGCGGCCAAAACCGACTTTTACAATGACCCGCGCACACATTACCTGTTCTTTAAAAAGGCTACCGAGCTGGCTGCTGAACGCTGGTACGAACGCTTTATGAAAGATAAAGTGTTTGACTGGACGTTGAAATTCTCTGATATAAAAAAGAATGAAAGCAAAAGCTTCCCCGATTTTAAATATGTAGTAACGGCAAGATATTATACCGGCTCGGCGCTTTCGGTTGGCAGTGGCGGATTATATGTAAAACTTTACACCAATGACGATAGCAATATGATGACGGAAAAGGGGACAAAAATAAAAGTCAAAGGGAAGTGTGTTAAGGTACACGAATACATGGGTATATACTATATTGACTTTACACAGGAATAGCTTCTTCACTTTGGTTAACCTAAACAACATTAATTTCGAACAAAACAGGGCTGTTCACCCCCATAGTGACAACTGGAAGGAATGATACCCTGAAATAACCTTCTAAAATAATTTTACAGGGTGCTAATCAATTAAATAACCAATAACAAATTGTTAAATATGAAAAAATTATTTTTACTAATTGCTGTATTTACTTTTACAGCAAGTACGGCGTTCAGCCAACAAGACGGTTGCAATAGCAACTCTATTTTTAGTCAGGCATTGTTAAATCCGCCAAGTGCTTATACTTCTGATGAAAACGGAAACACTCAGTTAGACAACTTCTACGGTTTAACTGATGAAATTTACAGCATGAGTTTTTGGGGAATCATGTGGGATGGAAGCACCGACTGTTATACCCCCGGTCCACAGGACTTTGTGATTAACTTTTACTCAAATGTGGGTGACCCGGTGAATGGTTCGGTAGGCAGCTTGGTTGAAACTTTTGATGTTACCATAACTCCCACGGCCACAGGTATGACCTATTCAAATGCTTACACAGGAGTTACAGCTCAAATATTGAAATACCAAATTTCATTTCCTTCAACGGTCAGTTTAGCGGAAGGATGGTTTTCGGTAGTTAAAAAGAATCCTGGCAGCGATGCTTGTATGTTCAACTTTCTAAATACAACAAATGGCGATGGCCATTCTGCTTATAAGCTTCATAATTCACCTGATTACCATTATCCGACCAATAACAGAGCTTTCTGTTTGTGTAAAGCTCCGCCTGTTCCGGTTTCCAATTGGGCATTGGCAGTTGGAATACTTCTGATTCTCGGATTTATCCTTATTAGGTACAGAACTAAAATGGCATAAATAGCATACAGGTGGTTTTTTTTTGAAGGGGAAATCCAAAATGGGTCTCCCCTTCTTTTTTAGTAACTCATTAATAACTGCCATTGTAACTAATCAGTGTCAATTACCAGTGTATTTTTACTTCAACAAAACCATTTTTAACAGGACGGGCATTAAATCTATTTTCGTATGTTTGGCTTCCATTCAAACCCTTTACCATGTTTAAAAAAATACCACACACTTACGTTATAATTTTTTCTATCATCGTATTGTCAGCCATTTTAACCTGGTTTATTCCTGGTGGCGAATACAGCCGACACAGGATAAATGTTAATGGTGTTGAACGAACTGTTATAGAAAAAGGATCGTTTCACTTTGTGGAGAACCAACCTCAAACATGGCAGGTATTCACGGCCTTTTTTAAAGGATTTGAAAGGCAGGCTGGTATTATTGCCTTTATTTTAATGATTGGCGGGGCCTTTTGGATTGTAAACTCCAGCAAGGCCATCGACATGGGTATTTTGTCTTTTTTGAAATATACCAAAAAACTGGAAAAAAACCCGGCACTACGTAAAGTTGGGGTTAACAACATTGTCATCACGTTGGTCATGTTACTGTTTAGTGTCTTCGGGGCGGTGTTTGGCATGAGCGAAGAGACCATTGCTTTTATTATCATCGTGGTTCCGTTGGCCATTTCGATGGGCTACGACTCCATTGTGGGGGTAAGCATGGTGTTTGTGGCAGCGGGACTTGGTTTTGCCGGGGCCGTGCTCAACCCTTTTACCATTGGTATTGCACAAGGTATTGCTGACCTGCCGCTCTTTTCGGGGTTTGGCTACAGGCTTTTCAGCTGGGGGGTTATCAATGCCGTGGGTATTGGCTGGGTGTTGTGGTATGCCGGAAAGGTTCATAAAGATCCCACCCGTTCGCCTGTTTACGAAGATGATGCTTATTGGCGTAAACATGTTGAAGTAAACCAGCAGGATATTGCGTTTCACACACCCAAATCAGCCTGGGTAGTATTTGTTTTGACATCAGTGGCATTGGGACTTTTTGCCGGGTTCTATCCTGAAACCACCATGAAAATAGGTAACACCTCCGAAACACTGCCCATGGTTCCGGTGGCGTTCGCCCTGTTTGTTTTTACAGGATGGGTAAGCCTGCGTAAATCAGTTCACTTTTTTGTACTTACCCTGCTGGGGTTCACCATTGTTTATTTGATAATTGGCGTGATGGGCTACTCGTGGTACATCGAAGAGATTGCCGGGCTGTTTTTCACGTTGGGCATTTTATCGGGGATAGCCATGAACTATAACGGCAATCGAATTACCAAGCTCTTTATAGAAGGTTCTGCCGATATTCTTTCGGCTGCCATGGTGGTGGGATTGGCCGGAGGTATTCTGGTAATTCTGGAAGATGGCCGTGTTATCGATACCATTTTGCACGGAGTTGCCGGTTCCATGTCTGATTTGGGAAAATTGGGCACCGTGTCGGTGATGTATCTTATCCAAACCGGTATTAACATCATCATCCCGTCAGGTTCGGCCAAAGCGGCACTTACCATGCCTGTGATGGCTCCATTTTCGGATTTGGTAAACCTGTCGCGCCAGGCAACGGTAATGGCCTTTCAGTTTGGCGATGGCTTTACCAACATGATTACCCCTACTTCAGGTGTTTTAATTGGAGTATTGGGCGTAGCTCGTATTCCGTACGACAAATGGGTGAAATGGATATTACCCTTTATGGTGGTGCTCATGCTGCTGGGATGGCTACTACTCATTCCAACGGTAACCATGCAACTGGATGGTTTTTAAGGTTATAGAACCTGCTTTAAAACATTAATAAGGTTTGATATTTTGATGGGTTTGGTTACGTACCCATCGAAATTTATTTTGTTTAAATCTTCCAGTTCGGAACGTACGGTATAGGCTGTCTGAGCCACAACCGGAATGCCGGGATGCCGGCGCCTGATTTCTGCCACGGCTTCGTAGCCATCCATCACGGGCATCTTCAAGTCCATTAAAATAACATCTACATCCGGTTCGTTATCAAGAATTTCAAGAGCCTCTTTACCATTCCATGCATGGAATAGTTTTGCATCAAACCTGGATAAAATGGTTTCCAGTAAAACATAATTCAACTCATTGTCTTCAGCTATTAAAATGGTTTTTTTATTGATGTTCCCAGTGGGTTTTTTACCAGACTTGTCGGTTTCGTCATTCACTCTTTCAATGGGAAGAGTAAAAGAAACGGTGGTGCCGGTATCTTCTTTCGAGTTCAGGGAGATTTCCCCCCCTAACATGGTTACATAAGCTTTGGTTAACGACAAACCAACCCCAACCCCGCCAAAACGTTTAGCATTACCCACCTCAACCTGACGATACGGGTCGAAAACCTTATCTTGTAGAGACGCGGGAATGCCAATGCCGGTGTCTTCCACCTGAAAGAATAACTGATTTTGTTCCGTTGTCTTAAGGGTAATGGTTATTTGCCCCGAATAGGAGAATTTTATGGCGTTATCAATAAGGTGCCATACAATCCGTTCAAATTTATACTCATCGGTTACCATTTCACCGTCAGCCCTGTCGATGGCGTTAAGTAGTTTTATTTTCAGGCTTTTTTGCTCGGCAAGATCACTAAAACTATCGAGGGTGTTGTTCACAATGTCCACCACGTTAACAGGTGTTTTGGTTATTTCAGCTTGATGGCTATGAACTTTTGAAATTTCGACGGTGTCGTTTACAATATTTAAGAGTTGGCGGCAACTTTGATTGATTAAACCGGCATACTCTTCCTGAATATCAGGGGCGAGGTTTGGCTCGGTAAGAAACGAAGAAAACCCGATAATACCATTCATGGGGGTTCTGAACTCGTGCGAAACATTGTTTAAAAACGCACTTTTTAACCGGTCGCTCTCCTCGGCTTTTTCTTTTGCTTTAACCAGATCGGAAGTGCGCTGTTGCACGATTTCTTCGAGGTGATTTTTATGCTGTAGTAATTCATCGGAGTGCTTTTTAATTTCGATGTTTTGTTTCGAAATTAACGCTTTCTGCTCCAGTATTTCTTTGTTTTTTTGTTGTAACAAACGATTTGCTTTTTTCTTGTCGCGATATAACCAAACAAAAACAATGATTATGAGTATCGCAACCAAAAGGCTTACAATGAGAATCCTTCTTAGTTTAGCCTGGTATTTCATCTCTTTGGCCAAAATCTCCTCTTTCCTTTTTTGGTTTAGCCTTTCAGCCTCTTTTTCTTTTTCGTATTTGTATTGATATTCGAGTTTGGTGAACTTTCGCACATTGTCTTTGTTAAAAATACTATCGTTAAGGTTTTTGTATTCAACATGATATTGGTATGCTTTTTTATATTGTCCCAACATGGCATAGCTTGTCGATAAAGTTTCGGTAACACTTCGCATCAGCTCAATGTCGCCAATAGCACGAGCGATGGCGTAGGCTTTAGCGGCATACTTGTTTGCCACATCCGGTTTATTTAAGTCGAGATACAGGAGCCCCAGCTCTTTATCGTTTTTGGCTTCCTGGCTTTTGTTTCCGGTTTCCATGCTTAACTTCAACGATTTGTTAAAATACTCTTTGGCTAAATCGTACTTTTTTTGTGCCCTGTAAACTTTACCGGTGTTATAGTACGACCAGGCAATGCCACTTTTATTGTTTAATTTCCGGTATAACTCCAACGATTTCTGAAAATATTCCAGGGCTTTTGGAAGCATGTTCTGGGAAAAATAATTGTTGCCAATATTGTGGTAGGTATCAGAAATTCCTATCATGTCGTTAGCCTTTTTGTAGTATTCCAACGCGTTTAAGTAATATTGCAAAGCATTGGCGTGTTCTTCCAGCATATCGTAAACAATCCCAATGTTACTGTACGAGGCGGCAATACCAGCCAAATGGTTCCTCTCCTTATCGATGGTTAATGATTTTTGAAAATACTCCAACGCCAGCGGATAGTTGCCTTCAATTTTATAAATCGCGCCAATGTTGTTGTAGGTGTCTGACAAACCGGGTTTGTTGCCCAATTTTTCATTGGTTTGTAGTGACTTTTTAAAATACTCGATGGCTTTTGCAAAATCCGATTTCATGTAATAGCATGCCCCCAAAATATTTTCCGACTTGGCTTCGCCCCTGGTATAGTTGAGTTGAAGCGAAAGCTCATGTGCTTTTTCAGCATACTTTAAAGTGCTGTCAACATCTACTGCATATAGCTTTTTGCTGAGCTTAAGCAGTGTTAAAACGCGGTTGGTATCAGCTTTGGAGGAGGATTTTAATACTTGTTGCAAGCTGTCGGTTTTGGTGCTTTGGGCGGTAAGGTTGAGGGTTATGCCCAGAGTGAGCAAAACGAAAACAACGGCTGATAATAGTTGTTTCATAATTCAAGCAAGTTAGGTTGACAACCTTAATACCGGTTGACGAAGGTTAAAATTGCAAAAAACCGATTCGAAATATCGGACACAAAAATTGAGTGTAAATGTAAGACGATTTAAAGCGTCATCAAAATTATCAGCGGTTTATTTTTTAGCGGGAAAAAGGATTTGGGCTACATCCACTTTTTTTTACGGAAATAAAATACCAAAAGAGCTGCCGCTACCACCATGATGCTCATCAGTATCCAAAAGGCAAAAATATTTTCCTGAAGCGGCAAAAAAACGTTCATACCATATAAACTGGTTACAAAAGTTAACGGCAGGATGATGGATGAAATCAAGGTGAGAATTTTCATGATTTCATTGGTTTTATTGGTCTGCATGGAGTCGAAGGTGACCGAAAGCCCCTCGATAAGTTCCGCGTAATCTTCGGTCATATCCCAAATTTTGTTGTAGTAGTCAAGAATGTTACCCCAGTAATCTTCCATGTTATCGGCATAACCCTTGATGCCCCCCGATTCGAACTTGTTAAACACCCTGAGTTGAGGTTTGAACATGGTATTTAGCACGATAATATTTTTTCGGGTCACGGACATGCGCTCGATGATTCGTTCGGGATGAATGTTGAATAGCTCACGGTTTAAAAGTTCCAGTTCAAGCCCCATTTTTCGCATGATAAATACCGATTCGGTCATCAGTCGCTCAAGAATGGCGTACAACAGAGCATCGGAAGTTGCTACTTCAAAAACCTCGTTATTTTTTTCCTGTTCCTGAGCCTCTTTGTATAGCTTGTCGATTACCCAATGAGATTTCCCGATGGAGATAATATAGTCTTCGCCCCAGAAAAGTTTAACCTCCTTGGGTTTGATAAACCTGTTTTGAGCGTCAAATTTGGGGAAATGAAGGATAAGGAAATAGTAGTCGTCGTACACGTCAATTTTTGGCCGCTGGTTGGTTTGCCGGCAGTCTTCGATATCAAGCGGGTGAAAATGAAAATTGTTGAGTAAAAAATTAAAATCCTCCTCGTTTGGGTTACTAACGTGATGCCATTTTAGCCTTCCCCCTAATTTTACGGTTTCAATCATAGGTAAACCTCCTATGTTTAAAGGAATAATGTTTTGAGCAATATTCCAATATTAATCTTTGTTTATCTGATGCCAAAAGTAGTGAAAAGTAAGTAAAACAAGTAGGTGGTGTAATAAAAACTTTTATTATCCCTGTTTACACGGGCTAACAAATTGCAGGTTAAGGGTTGGCCGGCTCGAGTTTTACCATTCCATGATTTCAGAGCTGGGATGCTTCAATAATCAGGTAATGTTTAAATTCATTTTAATTCGTGAAACAACCATATCGATGGCTACCCTGTTTTTGCCTCCTTCCGGAATGATCACATCGGCAAACCGTTTGGTAGGCTCAATAAACTGCTGATGCATGGGCTTTACAAAACGGTCGTAATGGTTGAGCGCATCGTTGTAGTTTCGTCCTCTTTCCTGGATGTCGCGCCGGATAATACGCATCAACCTGTCGTCGCCATCGGTATCAACAAACAGTTTTATGTCAAGCATGTCCCGGAGCGTCGGGTTTGTAAAAATCAAAATGCCTTCTACGATGATTACCGGGTGAGGTTCAACGGGAATACTCTCTTTTGCCCGGGCACAGGTTACATACGAATAAATGGGCATGGGAATGGTTTCGCCCCTTTGCAAACGGTTTACGTGGTCGATAAGCAAATCAAACTCGATGGAATTAGGGTGGTCGAAATTGATTTTCTCTTTTTCTTCCTGCGAAAGATGCCCGTTATCGAAATAATAGGAATCCTGCGACACCACGGCAACAGCATGCGAGGGAAGTTCTTCCACTATTTTTTTAACAACGGTTGTTTTCCCTGATCCACTACCTCCCGCAATTCCAATAATGAGCATGACTGATGTTTAAATGTTTTGTCAAATATATAAAAAAGAAATTTATTTCAAACTCCATTTGGCACCTTCCTTGGTATCTTTTATCACGATACCCAGTTTGGTGAGGTCATCGCGAATTTTATCTGCCGTGGCGTAATCTTTGTTTTGTTTGGCATTTTGACGGATGGATAAAATGGTCTCCATCAAATAATCAATTACCTGATCGTTTCCACCGGAGGCTTTTTCATCGCGTAAGCCCAAAAGCTCAAAGATAAAGGTGTTGAAAAACGATTTCAGGAAATCGATATCCTCCTGGATTAGCTTTGCTTTGCCATCGTTTACCTGGTTGATAATTTTTGCCACCTCGAACAGGTGTGCAATAACCATGGGCGTATTTAAATCGTCATTCATGGCTTCGTAGCACTTGGCTTCGTACGATTTTACATCCACGCTGCTCTCCGTTGATGCTTTCAAGTCAGGAACCAGATGCCATGCTTCCAGCAGGCGGTTGAGCCCTTTTTCGGCTGCTACCAAGGCTTCGTTGCTAAAATCGAGGGTGCTGCGATAGTGGGCCTGCAAAATAAAAAACCTGATAACCATGGGGGCGTAAGCGCGTTGCAACGACTGGTGACTTCCGGTAAAAAACTCATCCAACGTGATGAAGTTGTTGAGCGACTTACCCATTTTTTGCCCGTTCACCGTTATCATGTTGTTGTGCATCCAGTATTTTACCGGGTCGTGGCCATTGGCGGCGTTGGCCTGGGCTATTTCCGATTCGTGATGAGGGAAAAGCAAGTCCATGCCTCCACCGTGGATATCAAAGGTTTCTCCAAGGTATTTTTTGCCCATGGCTGAACATTCCAAATGCCAACCGGGGTATCCTTCACTCCATGGTGATGGCCAGTGCATGATGTGGGTGGGATCGGCTTTTTTCCAAAGGGCAAAGTCGAAGCTGTTCCTTTTTTCTTCCTGGCCGGCAAGTTCCCGGGTGTTTTCTATCAGTTCTTCAATTTTACGTCCTGAAAGTTTTCCGTAGTGATACTTTTTATTATATTTCTCCACATCGAAATAAATCGAACCTTCGGATTCGTAAGCATAACCGTTTTCCAGTATTTTTTTTACCATCTCCATTTGCTCGATGATATGGCCCGATGCTGTGGGTTCGATGCTCGGGTGCAACGTGTTGAGCTGATCCATGTTGGTGTGGTAGCGGTCGGAATAATATTTTACAATCTCCATGGGCTCCACATCTTCCAGGCGGGCTTTTTTCTGAATTTTGTCTTCACCCGAATCAGCATCGTTGACCAGGTGGCCCACATCGGTGATGTTTCGCACATAACGCACTTTATAACCTAGGTGTTTCAGATATCGAAATAAAATATCGAACGTGATGGCAGGTCTGGCATGGCCAAGATGTGCATCGCCGTAAACGGTGGGACCACAAACGTACATGCCCACGTAGGGTGGTTTGATGGGTTGAAAAAGTTCCTTTTTCCGTGAAAGGGTATTATAAATATGCAGCTTGTTTTCCATAACAATTATGATTAGGCTGCAAAATTAGTAAAGGTATTGGATAAATTTGTTTTGCAGCGGGGTAAAGTTATCTGACGCTATGGTTTGGCTGTTGCTTTATAGTCCAATCAGGCTTACACGAGAGGGCGAAAAGGCAGAATTGAAAAACCGAACACCTGTTTTCCGAACTTTCTTCAAAGACCTTTTATAACGTATTGATATTCAAATGTGGTATTTCATTCCAGGGTGTCCCACCAAAAAAATATCCTGCTTTCAACTGATATTTCAGGTTCATGCTTTAGTTTTTTAATTCTTCTGTAACTTTTTTTTAAAAAAAAGTTACCAAAAAAACTTCCGCTGCGCCCACATTCCTAAAAACATAAGCCCTACGCCTAAAACTTATGAACTCCTCCTTTTAATTGCCGAAGTAGCTCTTGTTTTATTTTTAATCCTGTTGGTAAATCAAAACAAATAGTATTCAAATAGAAGTTAGAAGTTTATTCTACTTCGGCACTTAACGTCGTCGAACAGCATAAGTTTTTTAACGGCTTCGGGCTTATGTTTTCTTAACGGAATCTGGACAAGG
>JANTGU010000040.1 GCA_024762735.1 Bacteroidales bacterium
TGGCTGAACCCCGGAGGAGAGAAGATAATATTGCATACATCCTCTCTCCCCCGGGGTTTAGCCCGGGGGGTGTACGAATGTGAGTTATTAGTTATTTTATTGAATTACTACAACTTACAATATGCTTGTCATTAGTAGTGATTTTTTCTGACTTCAGGAAGGAAAAATTGTATCGAGGGATGATGGGAAGGAAGGTAATAACAAGCTCACTATACCATTGCCAAAGAAACAGGAATTCGTATAATTCGTAAAATTAGATCAGACTCAGCTGAAAACTATCTTAAAATCAGCACCTTTGAGATAGCGATAAGCAAGTAAAACTGAGAATAGCGTTTTACTGACCAGCCTAATCAGCGCACCCTTCCGGCAAAAGGTTTATATTTACCGCAAAATTTGCATTATGTTAGTTGGCACAGCGCTTGTACTTTATTATTTTTTAACTCCCTTTTTAATTTTACATCTTTGTCACAAGTTTCCCTTTGTTAACAAGTTGGGAGCAGTTTTGATTGCTTACCTGGCCGGTATTATTTTGGGGTTATTAAACATTGTCCCTCCGGAATACAAACAGCTGCAAGAAACCATTATGACCATTACCGTTCCCCTGGCGTTACCGTTGATGCTGTTTTCGTCGGATGTTAAGTCGTGGACAAAAATTGCCGGAAAAACATTGCTGTCGATGGTTATCTCCATCGCGGGATTACTGTTTTTTATTGTGGTGGGTTACCTGATATTTAAACATAAAAGTTCCCCCGACCTGTGGCAGGTTGGCGGCCTCCTGGTAGGGCTATACACGGGAGGGACTCCCAATCTGGCTTCTTTAAAAATTATGCTGGACGTTAACAACGACACCTACCTGCTGACCAACACCTACGACATGATGGTATCGGCAGCGTATTTTCTTTTTCTGATATCATTTGGAAAAACTGTTTTTGGAA
The DNA here is from genome assembly GCA_024762735.1 of Bacteroidales bacterium. Lineage (GTDB taxonomy): Bacteria > Bacteroidota > Bacteroidia > Bacteroidales > F082 > B16-G9. The sequence goes on from JANTGU010000040.1 coordinate 936, forward strand.
AAATATTGCCGCATTTTCACAAGCCACAACCCATGGTCGAAGCCGAACTAATTGCCCAATCGGCGGAAGACCCATACTGGGGATTGTTCAAGAAAAAATACGGGCGTCCATTATTAAAAGGATTTTTACTGGCAGCACTTATTTTTGCCATGGGTGGAGCCGCCACGCTGTTGGTGCCCGAAAACTCGCAAATGGTGGTGGTTATACTTATTATCACCACGCTGGCCATCGGAGCATCTCTTATCCCTTCGGTAAACAAACTGCCCAAGACTTTTGAACTGGGGATGTACTTAATACTGGTTTTTAGTATCGATGTGGCTTCGCTGGTCAATATTTTTGATATGTTTGGTGCCACCCCCCGCTTGTTTTATTACATTACCCTCGTAATTTTTGGCGCGTTAACATTTCACGTGTTGGTTGCTTCACTATTTAAAATTGACAGGGATACGGTAATGGTTACTTCAACCGCTTTGATTTGCAGTCCGCCATTTGTTCCTGCCGTAGCCGGCGCGATTAAAAACAAGGATGTTGTGATGTCGGGTATTACGGTGGGAATAATTGGCTATGCCCTTGGAAACTACCTGGGGCTTATCATGGCCGAGTTATTAAAACTACTTTAATCCTTTTTTTCCAGGTCGCGCGACAAAATATCTTTAAGCTCCATGGGTCTAAAAGGTTTTGTCAACACGTTATCCATCCCCTCTTGTAAATAAAGTTTAACATCGTTTTCAAGGGCGTTGGCCGTTAAGGCAATTATTTTAACTCGTTTAACCGAGGGGTTATCTTTTTCGTATGCCCTAATTTTTTGGGTAGCTTCTAAACCACTCATCACCGGCATTTGTATGTCCATCAATATAAGATCGTATTGATTATCGAGGTACATCTGCACGGCCTCGGTACCATTATTGGCAATATCAACATTGATATAACCAAATTTATTGAGCATGACAGCCGCTACTTTTTGATTAACAAGATTGTCTTCGGCAAGCAATATTTTTAAATCGGAAACTTCGTAAACAAACTCACTTTCTTTATTGCCGGGTTGGTGGCTGGCACTTTCGTCAAGCTGATAATTGACAGCTTTTAAAATAATTTTACGAAACATGTAATACTTGAGCGGTTTGTATAAATATCCGTCAAAGCCGCTTTCAGTTATGGTATCAGTTGATATTTTATCCGAAATAGAGGTGAAAAGAATAAGTCGGGTATTTTCTTTCAGTTTTTTATTGATGAGCATCTCCGAAAAGTCGAAGGCAGACTGGCCGGAAAGCTGAAAATCGACGATGATTAAATTGTAAGGAGTCTTGTTGGCTTTGGCTTGTTTTGTTTTCTTGAGCGCCTCATTGATGTCCGAGGCTTCGTCGTTTACAATATTCCAGAAGCTAAAGTATTTTTTAAAGATAATTTTATCTGACTTGTTATCATCCAGTACCAGTACTTTAAGTTTTGATAAATCTTCGAGGTCGGTGAAATCATGATCCTTTGCTTCGTTATCGATATCGAAAGTTAACTGAAATGAAAAAACTGACCCTTTTCCAATTTCGCTCTCTATGGCCAATTTACCCCCCATCAGTTCAACAAGCTGTTTGGAAATAGCCAGCCCCAGGCCTGTTCCTCCATATTTACGGTTAATGGTAGCATCGGCCTGCACAAAAGCTTCGAAAAGTTTTGCCTGTGCTTCTTTTGAAATGCCAATGCCAGTATCTTTTACTTTAAACAGTACCGTTGCTTTACCTCTGTTTGAATCATCCTCGTTGTAAGGGATCAACCAAACCAGTTCGGCGGAAATGATTACCTCTCCCTCGCTGGTAAATTTTACGGCATTGTTGGCCAGGTTAAGGATTACTTGTCGCAGGCGCAGCGGGTCGCCAATCAAATGGTCAGGAATGGCAGGGTCGATATAGGTTAGCATGGCAATCCCCTTTTTCTCCACTGACAGCACCAGGGTATCTGCAACATCTTCAATTACTTTACCGGTTCTGAACGATATAGACTCTATCTCTATTTTGTTCGAATCAATCTTTGTAAAATCCAAAATATCATTGATCACATTAAGCATTAAGCTGGCCGATGATTCAATAATGGATACATATTCTTTTTGATCGTTTTTCAGCCCCGTTTGCTTTAAAATCTCCGTCATGCCCACCACCCCGTTCATCGGTGTTCTTATTTCGTGGCTCATGTTGGCAAGAAACGACGACTTAAGTCTTGCAGCCTCTTCGGCTTTCTCTTTGGCAACTTTAATGGCATTGTGTCTTTCAACAGCTTTTTTTCGTTCCGTATTGATAAACAAAAAGAACAAGGTTATAATCAGGCTTAATATTGCTGCAGCCGTATGCATGATTCTTTTGTTTCGCCTTAAAAAATCAATGGGGTAGTAAATCTCGTAAGCCGCAACAAAAGCCACCTGGTCGCCTGCTATATTTTTGACGGGAAAAAGGGTTACAAGCCAGTTTAATCCTATATGTCTGATGTATTTAATAACCGGAATATTGTGGTCACGCGCTTCAACAACCTGTTGCTCGAGTTGTGCGTTAAGCTGCCTAAAAATAGAATCAAGTAAGAACTTATTTTTTTTATATGTCCGGTGTAAAGAGCCATACATTTTATACCCTTTAAGATTATAATCATGGTATAAGCTATCCTTATCACCCATGGCAATTTTTTCTGCCAGTGCATTGCTAAGTAAAAATCTGAAGGCTCCAACAAACGACTTTTCCTCTTCGGCTAAAAATTTAATCATTGATACCGACATTTCAACGCTTCCAACAAAAGTGCCGTGGTGATAAAGCGGATAGATAAAACGATAATAATTCCCATTGGATCCCTCTTCAAAACCTTCCAGGTAACGCGAGTGCTGCATCATCATCTTTGTAGAACTTCTTAATTCGGTAGGTGCCGCATCGGAATCATCCTTTGGACTAAAGGAAATAATGCTTTCTCCCCCGGGATTAAAAATGTTTATGGTGGCAAAGTTTTTTTGTTGCATTACCTGAAACACTACATTTAATGAGTCGAACAACTGCCGGCGAAGAGTATCTTTCTCTTCTTGATTAGATTGATTATAGCTATCAATGGCAGACACAATTTTTTTGCTGTTAAAAAATTGGTTAAAAACAGAAGACGAAAACTCCCGGTATTCCGAAATATGTGCCTGGTAATTTTTGGTTTCCTCGTGAAGTCGAAACGAAAGCGTTGAATCGAAGGTGGGTTTAAAGTTGAATAAGCTATAAAAAGTGATGATACCAAAATAGAAGATCAGGAATAAAACCAAACCTATGATAACATCGTATTTTTTAATTTTAAACTTCATAAGACAATCAAAAAAGTTTTTTCTTTTTTTATGATTTAGATATCCAACAAATTTGCAATTTTATCCCTTTAAAAATGCTAAGATACAATATCTGTATAAAATAAAAAGATATATTGTTTGACTGGAATGGTAACATATAAAATACGGCTTATAAAAAAGGCTCCATTTTTAGGGTTAATGCTTCTTTTATTGATGTTTACGAGCGCTTTAACTGCTCAAAACGATACGGGTAAAAATCTTTATTCGCTTGACGCGGTTGTATTAACTGCCGATAGTTTAGTACCTGTAGCCGACGCGCATATCATTAGCAAACGGATGCTGTGGGGAAATATCTCGAACAAAGACGGCCGATTTAAAATGCTGGTCGACCCAAGCGACACATTGATGATCACCTCGATTGGTTTGGCGAGTAAAATATTTTTTATCACCGATTCAGTACAGAACGCTGCCTCTCCCGACACCATCCTGATGGAAAAAGATACCATTTTGATTAACGAGGTAATTATTCATGCTTACTGGGATTACGAAACTTTTAAGCGGTTGATTATTGAGATGCCCTCGATGGATATCAGCCAGTTTTATCCCGATATGGATGCCGACCCACTCATGTATAAACAACCCGGCCCATACACCATCGGGGGACCCATTCAGGCACTGTACAATGTGTTTAACCGTAGTGCCAGGTTACAGCGAAAGTTGATCAAAAACAGGAGGGATTATAACAAAATCATGATTCAGATGGGAAGACCACAAGACACCATACCGGCTATACCTGAGCATATGCAAGCGATGCCACACTGACGGTAACTCCTTCAATGGCCGCCAGGCGATGGGCACACGCTTCGATGGTGGCGCCGGTAGTAATCACGTCGTCCACAATTAAAACGTGCTTGTTTTTTAACAGTGCCTCGTCGCGCACCTGAAAAACATCTTTAACATTTTCCCATCGTTTATACCTCGATTTTTTGGTCTGCGAAGTGGTGTTTAACACTTTCACAAGATTGTTGATCTGTACCTCAGCATTCATGGCCAAAGCCATGCCCTCGGCAATAAGCGCACTTTGGTTGTATCCTCTTTTTTGTTGCTTAATGGGATGCATGGGCACCGGAATAATCACCTGTACCGTTTTAAACAAATCGCTTGTCAGCAGCTCCATTCCAAACTTTTTTCCCAGGTAGAGTCCCACCTGTTTTTTACCTCGATACTTCAGGTTGTGCATCAACCGCTGGGTTTTTCCCTGCTTATTGAAAAACAGATAAGAGGTGGCGGCGTTTAACTCTACCCTTCCCCAAAAGGTGCGCGACACGGGGTTGCTCTCGTGAAAATGAAAGTTTGTTTTAGGCAGATGATAGAGGCATTTGGTGCAAATCACCTCTTCCTGATGGTATAGTACGTGGCCGCAAGCCTGACAGGTTCGCGGGAAAAAAAGATGAACTATACCGTTTATCCAGGGAGTTGTATTCATGTGGATAAAGGTACGCAATTTGTTCTAGAAAGTCAAATTGATGGGTTTGGTTTATACCGTGCCCTCCTCACTCGGATAGGCCGTGGGCTTTCCCGGGCATCAATGGCCACCTTTTGCAAAAGGCTTTCCTGTAATAGCGGAAGGCCGCTTTTCAGGAGACTCCTCGACTACAGCAACACTCGTGCCTCGTGTTACTTTCGCTCGGAGTGACGCTGGGTCTGGCTCTTGGGGTAGAAGGAATGAGGATATCAGAATAGAGATATTGGAATTAAGAAATATGTAAAAATGTATGATTGGTGAGAAGTTAGAATAATCTTGCTTAACATGACTTCTAACATCTGCAATCTGCCATCGGCATTCGAAATTAAAATCGCTGTTCGGATTGCATCCGTCCGAACGGTACGTTCGGTACAGGCGGGTATGCCCGACTGTGTCATTCAGGCGGGAATCCTAAAGAGCTTATGAGTACGCACGGTTGCAAACCGTGCGAGAGGTGGGTGGGGAGGTACGCACGGTTACAAACCGTGCGAGAGAGTGAATATTTTGTATTCTCTTATTCAAAAAGCCCGTTGATAATATCCCGATATTTATTGTGAATATACCGGCGTTTGAGTTTTAGGTTGGCCGTAATTTCACCGGTTTCAATTGACCATTCATGGTCGATAAGCTCAAACTTTTTAATTTTTTCGTAGTCGCCAAAATGTTTGTTGTACTCGCTAATCTCCTTTCTCAAACGGTCGCGAAAGGCTTTTTCCTTGATTACCTGTTTGTTGTTGTCGCAGTTAACATCGTGCAGGGCACACCACTGTTTTAAGTATTCAAAATCGGGAACAATAAGCGCCGCGGCGAATTTTTGATTTTCACCCACCACCATCATCTGATCGATAAAAGGGGACTCTTTAAACTTGTTTTCAATTAGCGCGGGAGAGATATATTTACCCATGGAAGTTTTAAAAATCTCTTTCAGGCGTCCGGTAATTTTTAACATGCCGTCTTCATCAATAACTCCTTTGTCACCCGTGTGAAGCCATCCGTTTTTGACCACCTCTTTGGTTAACTCGGGCTTTTTGTAATAACCCATCATGATGCTTGGTCCCTTGGCCAGTATTTCACCCTCATGCGAAATCTTAACCTCTAAATTTTTAAGCGGTGGCCCCACCGTTCCAATTTTGCGCTGACCCTTTTCAAATGTGTTTACTGCAATAACCGGCGAGCTTTCAGTCATGCCATAACCTTCCAGTGTTGGCAGTCCCGCTGCATTAAACACTCTGGCCAAACGAGGCTGAATGGCGGCTCCCCCCGAGATAATGGCCCGCATGTTGCCACCCAGTGCTTCACGCCATTTTGAAAAAATCAGCTTGTCGGCAATTTTCAGCTGTGCCAGATAAAACGGGTTTGAAATGTCGTACTCGTATTTTTCGCCCAATCGTACAGCCCAGAAAAAAAGCTGGTGTTTAATACCCGTAAGCTTGCGGCCTTTGGCAAGAATTTTATCGTACACCTTTTCCAGCAAGCGTGGTACCGTGGTTAATATGTGTGGCTTGATTTCTTGAATGTTGGCCGCGATGGTTCCCATGTTTTCTGCATAATATATGGAAACGCCAAGATACAGGTAAACATAAATATTGGTTCTTTCATACACGTGGCAAAGTGGAAGGTAACTCACCCCCTTGCTATACTGGTCAACCGGGAATATATGATAAACGGCACTTACGTTGCTCAAAATATTTTTATGCGACAGCATCACCCCTTTGGGATCACCCGTGGTTCCCGAAGTATAAATCATGGTGGCCACATCATCAGGTGATACGCTCTTTTTGATGGCCTCCAGCTCCTCCGGTCTGGCGTGAGCTTTTCCCAGCTCGATTAATTCATTAAGATGCTTTTGATCTTCCATCTTGTTGAAAGTGTAAACTCCCAGCACCCCGTCGATTTCAGGTAAAATATGTTCTATTTTACGCCATATATCGTTGCCCGAGATAAACACGTACTTGGCATCCGATTCACGCAATATATATTTATAATCCGATTCGCTGATGGTAGGATAAATGGGCACATGCACGGCTCCCAATTGTAGTATGGCATGATCCACTAAATTCCATTCCGGCCGGTTTGGTGAAATGGTGGCAACTTTATCTCCTTTTTTTACCCCCAGGTTCATCAACCCGTAGCTAATATTGTCCACTGTTTGGCGAATGGTTTTAATATCGTACTTGATCCATTGTCCATTAACCTTACCCGCTAACACGTCATCCTTAGGCTCAAACTCTTTTTCGTAACGAGGTAATAAATCAAAAATCCTTTTAACTTCCATAACCGGTTCCTTAAGTTTGTGTAATTTAAAAGGACAAAAGTAAATAAATTATCATTTCGGTAAACACTTATCATACAGAGTGATACAAACAATTATGCATGCATAATAAATGATCAATCTCATTGGGAGGGAGTGGATAAACCATACTATTTTTTTAAAGACTTTGATTAATGTTATATTATTAACAATAAAGATTGTATCTTTGTGGTGTTAATAATAATAACACAACAAGAATTATGTGTACCACTTGTGGATGTGGCGAAAGTACCGAGGTTACAATTTTACGGCCACAAAAAGCAGATGCCTTTACAGGCAACCTCACGTTGGGTCACCACCATCATGAAGAGACGGAACATCATCATCACCATCATGAAAAGGTGTTGCATGTTGAACAGGATATCTTACAACAAAATAATTTGTTGGCCGAAAGAAACCGGGGCTACTTTGAAGCGAAAAATATTCTGGCCATTAATCTGGTGAGTTCTCCCGGATCGGGAAAGACCTCGTTGCTGGAGGCGACCTTAAAAAATAAAAAGGATAATAGTTCGTACTATGTTATTGAAGGGGATCAGCAAACCATGAATGATGCCAACCGGATTGATGCCACCGGTGTGCCCGTGGTGCAGGTGAACACCGGCCAGGGTTGCCACCTTGACAGCAACATGATTAATAAAGCAATCAAAGAGCTTAATCCGGCTGATGATTCAATACTTTTTATCGAAAACGTGGGTAACCTGGTTTGTCCCGCCCTGTTTGATTTGGGGGAAAGTACCCGGGTGGTTATCATCAGTGTTACCGAAGGCGACGACAAGCCCATCAAATACCCCGACATGTTCCACTCGGCACAATACTGTATCATCAACAAAATAGACCTGCTTCCTTATGTTGACTTTGACATCGAGAAAGCCAAGGCATACGCGTTAAGGGTAAATCATCATCTGGAATTTATTGAGCTCTCGGCGCGTACCGGGGAGGGGATGGACAAGTGGCTTGCCTTATTGAAAAACTTAAAATAAAAAATTATGTCGATAAAAAATTTTACAGCCTACAACCCAACACGGCTTCATTTTGGAGAAGGTGTTATAGAAGACCTTGGTAAAACGGTTAAACAGTATGGTAGCAAAGTATTATTGGTTTACGGAAAAGAATCGGTAAAAAAATACGGCTACTATGATCAGGTGGCCCGGCAGCTTACAGGCGCGGGTATCCAGTGGATTGAATATGCGGGCATCAAACCAAATCCAGTGATTGAGGATGTGCGCAAAGCAGCAGCCTTTGGTATGGAAAACGGAGTAGATGTTGTGTTGGCATTGGGAGGGGGAAGCGTAATTGATTCCTCTAAAATTATTGCAGCCACCATCGCTACAGGCATCGAGCCCTGGGATATTGTTTCATGGAAAAATCACCCTCAACAAAGTTTACCGCTCATTTGCGTTCTCACACTGGCTGCCACAGGCACCGAAATGAACGCTGCCGCCGTGGTCCAAAACGAAAAGACTCAGGAAAAACTGGGCTATGTAAACCCGTTGATGTTTCCCAAAGAGTCATTTTTGGATCCTCAATATACCATCACGGTTCCTGCTGATTATACATCCTATGGTATAGTAGATTTAATTGCGCACGCACTGGAAGCTTTCTATGGTGGTGGCGAACCTTCGGTTGTTGATAAAATCACGCTGTCAATCATTAAAGATGCCATGGAAACGGCTCCCCGGCTGATGGCCGATTTATCCAATTATGATTTACGAGCTGCTATTATGCTGGATGCTACCCTTGCTTTAAACGGGCTGACATCCTATGGTAAAACCGGTGGTGATTGGGGTGTTCACGGCATAGGACACGAAATTTCGTTGTTGTTCGATACCCCACACGGCGCCACTTTGAGTATTGCGTATCCTGCCTGGCTAAAGCTTCAAAAAGAGCGTATTCCTGAAAGAATCCTCTTTATGGGAAAAGAACTGTTTGGTGCCACCACGGTGGATGAGTCCATTGCTCAATTGGAAGCTTTTTTTGCTTCGATTCAATCACCGGTAAAACTATCGGATATTGGTCTGGCCGATAAAACTTCAGCCATTCTTGCCCAGCTAAACCGCAATAAAGTTTCGGGGATGCATCATGCCCTGACGGAGGAAGATCATAAAGTTTTGGTTGAGCTGATGTGGTAGTTTCTTTTACTACTCCTTACGGGAAAGAGTGTTGGCTCTGTTTGCGTATTTTATAATACGATTTTCACGGCTAGGCTCTTTTCCCTACTTTTGCCAAAAGTATTTTTAACATGGACACGAAGAAAAAAGCGGGTCGTTATGCGCGGCTTTACAAGCAGATAAAAGACTTGATTGATAAAAGCAGTAACAACCCGCTGTCAAACATGGCCACCATCAACGCGGTGCTCTATCATAAAATGGACTATTTTTTCTGGACAGGGTTTTACCTGTTACAAGAGGGTAAGTTGCAAGTTGGTCCTTATCAGGGATCGTTGGCTTGTATTAATCTTGCCAGAGATACCGGTGTTTGCTGGGCGGCCATCAACCAGCAAAAGCCGGTCGTGGTGGATGATGTAGAAAAGTTTCCGGGACACATTGCATGTGATGGCCGTTCAAAATCAGAAGTTGTTATTCCTTTAAAAAATAAAAGCGGTGAGATAACAGGGGTGATGGATGTTGACAGCGCAGTGCTTAACTCGTTCGACGAGATTGATGTTAAATGGTTGCAAAAAATTATCGAACTCGTTTAGTTTGATTAACTTTGCCGCTCAATTTTAAACTATGAACTGGTTGTTACACGCGTTTATCATTTTTTCCCTGGCTATTCATGTGATACCTCCAGGATTACACTTTAATGTGGGTGGTAACCGGGTGCAGGCGGTTTTAGCCGCGGTTATTGTGGCAGCGCTTCAGGTGTTATTGTTCGGGTTTGGCAGATTGATTGGTGGTACTTTTTTACACCTTGTGGAAGGCATGAAAACGGGCGTCCTGTTTTTTACCCTTTTTTTGGTAGGCGTGCGCATGGCCATGGAAGCTTTTAAAATTAGAAAGGGGAATGTGGTCTTGAGGCTAGACAATACCAAGCTTATGGTGTTGACCGGTGTGGCCCAGGGAATTGATGCTTTTTTAATAGGAATGATGTTCTGGTTTTTTCCCGAGGTAAAATTTGAAACAAGTCTTATTGCCCTGTTCTTCCTGACCTCTTTTTTAA
>JANTGU010000041.1 GCA_024762735.1 Bacteroidales bacterium
AATCAAGTCCCGTTAGGGACGAAATAAAAATACACGATGAGTGCAAGGTTAGAATATGATTCCGCCCATAGATTTTCTCCTAAAATAATCCCCCTTTGGTTTATATAAAATAATTACATTTGCTGCCTCCTTAAGGAGCGTGAAAATCATCTATAAATTAACCGTTTATAATCATTGAAATTATGGCATTTAACCTTAGAAACAGAAATTTTGTAAAGTTACTGGACTTTACACCCAAAGAGATTAAATTTTTTCTGGATCTTTCAGCAGACCTGAAAAAAGCAAAATATACCGGAACCGAGCAACAGCGATTGAAAAACAAGAATATTGCATTGATATTTGAAAAATCATCCACCCGCACCCGTTGTGCTTTTGAAGTAGCAGCCCACGACCAGGGAGCCCATGTTACTTACCTGGGGCCTTCCGGTACACAGATTGGCAAAAAAGAGTCGATGAAAGATACCGCCCGTGTGCTGGGACGCATGTACGATGGCATTGAATATCGCGGTTTTGGACAGGATATCGTGGAAGAGCTGGCCGAATTTGCCGGCGTGCCGGTTTGGAACGGACTGACAACCGAATTCCACCCCACACAGATTTTGGCTGACTTTTTAACCATGATGGAGCACTCCGACAAACCGTTGCATCAGGTTTCGTTTGCTTATTTGGGTGATGCCCGCAACAACATGGGTAACTCGCTGATGGTGGGTGCTGCCAAGATGGGGATGGATTTCCGTGCTGTAGCTCCCAAGTCGGTGTGGCCTGACGAAGAGCTGGTAAAAACCTGTAACGATATTGCCAAAGAGACCGGTGCTAAAATCACCCTGACCGAAAGTGTTGACGAGGGCGTAAAAGGTGTTGATTTCTTATATACTGATGTATGGGTATCCATGGGTGAGCCTGATTCCGTATGGAAAGAACGCATCGAAATGTTACTACCTTATCAGGTAAACAAAGAGATGGTAGAAAAAACCGGCAATCCTAAAGTTAAATTTTTACATTGTCTGCCTTCGTTCCATAACCGTGAAACCATCTTGGGTGAAGAGATTTATCAAAAATATGGCATTGAAGCCATGGAAGTAACCGATGATGTTTTTGAATCGGAACACTCCGTTGTTTTTGATGAAGCCGAAAACCGGTTACATACCATCAAAGCGGTGATGGTAGCCACACTGGGAAGTTAAGGAATAATGGGCAATAGCGCACTTCTTTAGAAAACTAATCCGAAAGTCATTCCTTGACATGGGGTAATAAAAAATGGAGATTATAAAAAAATAATAAAAACTGTTTGTCCTCCGGGCTAAACCCCGGAGGAGTGAAGATGAATCTGATTTTATCCTTTCTCCCCCGGGGTTTAGCCCGGGGTATAAAAAGATACTTGTTATTATATACTAAAATTTGGAATTTTTAAAAGATTATGGAGAAACAAGAAGACGTATTAAAAAAAATAATTTCCCATGCCAAAGAGTATGGTTTTGTATTTCAGAGTAGTGAAATTTACGATGGCCTGAGCGCCGTGTACGACTATGGCCCAAACGGGGTTGAACTCAAAAAGAACATCCGCGAATACTGGTGGAAGTCGATGGTGCAGTTTCACGAAAACATCGTGGGGCTTGATGCTGCCATTTTTATGCATCCCACTACCTGGAAAGCTTCGGGCCATGTGGATGCTTTCAGCGATCCGTTGATCGACAACAAAGATTCCAAAAAACGTTACCGCGCCGATGTTTTGGTAGAAGATTACATGGCCAAAATTGAAGCCAAAATTGACAAAGAGGTTGCCAAAGCGAAAAAACGTTTTGGCGATTCGTTCGATGAAGCTCAGTTTCGTGAAACCAATCCCCGAGTGCTGGCCAACCTCAACAAGCTGGAGGATATTAAAAACAGACTTTATCCTGCCATGGAGAACGAGGATATGGAAGGCATCCGTCAGCTTATTATTGATTTGGAGATTACCGATCCCATTTCCGGCAGCAAAAACTGGACAGAAGTGCGTCAGTTCAACCTGATGTTTTCTACCCAGATGGGCTCCACCGCAGACTCTGCTTCTGAGATATTTCTTCGTCCCGAAACGGCGCAGGGCATTTTTGTCAACTACCTGAACGTTCAAAAAACCACCCGGAAAAAAATTCCATTCGGTATTGCGCAAACCGGAAAGGCTTTCCGTAACGAGATTGTTGCCCGCCAGTTTATCTTCCGCATGCGCGAATTTGAACAGATGGAGATGCAGTTTTTTGTCCGCCCCGGAACCGAGATGGAGTGGTACGAGTACTGGAAAGATGCCCGCATGAAGTGGCATCTCTCTACAGGCATTCCTGCCGAAAAGTATCGTTTCCACGATCATGATAAGCTGGCGCACTATGCCAACGCCGCCGCTGACATCGAGTTTGAATTCCCCATGGGATTTAAGGAGCTGGAAGGCATTCACTCCCGCACCGATTTCGACCTGAAAGCCCACGAGGAGTACTCCAATAAAAAATTGCGTTACCACGATCCCGAAATCAACGAAAGTTATGTACCTTATGTAATCGAGACCTCCATTGGCCTTGACCGTATGTTTTTGGCCATCATGAGCCATGCTTACACCGAAGAGAAACTGGAAGACGGATCAGAGCGCGTGGTAATGAAAATTCCACCCTTTTTGGCACCCAACAAAGTAGCCATCTTCCCATTGACCAAAAAAGACGGCCTGCCTGAAAAAGCGCGTGAAATCATGAACGGGTTAAAACAGGATTACATGTGCTTTTACGAAGAGAAGGATGCCATCGGCAAACGTTACCGCAGGCAGGATGCCCTGGGAACCCCCTACTGCATTACCGTTGACCACCAAACCATGGAGGACAACACCGTTACCATTCGCGAACGCGACACCATGAAACAGGAACGCATCGCTATTGATCAAATTTCAGGGATAGTTGGAGAGAAGTTGAAGGTAGCGTTGTAGTTAAGAAAATGTTGTTTTATAGCTGTCAGGTTATGAGGAACCTGACAGATAAGGCAAACAGGGTGGAATAGTTACCGGTCAGCCTGAAAGATTATCTATGTTTAATTCTGCCAACACCCTTTAAAGGATGTTGGCAGAAAAATCTTAATCAAGTTACTGGAGAGAAACGCCCCTTTGGGCTGGAAATAGCTATATTCTATCTACCGGTTATCTACCCCGGATTACTTCGCATGGATATAGGCCATGGCATTTAAGGCGGCAATGGTGCCGTCCGATACGGCAGTAGTTATCTGACGGAACTGCTTTGCCCGGCAATCGCCGGCGGTGAATACTCCCGGAATATTGGTCTCCATCTTCTCGTTGGCTACAATTTCATTCCACTGATTCAATTCAATACCCGTATCGCGTAATGCCTCGGTATTGGCTTCGTAACCAATAAAAATAAACACCCCGTCAATGGCCTTCTCAAACTGTTCGCCGGTTTCGAGATTTTTATATTTTACTTTTCGCAAACTCTGGTCACCGGTAAATTCAGTGATGTGCGACGACATGATGAAGTCTATTTTCAGGTTGGCTTTGGCCTCTTCGACGGCATGCTCAAAAGCCTGGAAATGGTCGAACTCGTGCAAGATGGTTACTTTGCTGGCGTATTTGGTTAAAGCCACGGCCTCTTCCAACGCTGAATTGCCACCTCCCACAACAATGATCTCCTTATCCTGAAAGAAATCACCATCACAAGTGGCACAATACGAAATACCGCGTCCCTTAAATTCGTTTTCACCCGGTACATTTAACATGCGCGAACGGCCACCGGTGGCTACAATAAGGGCAGGTGCCTTGTAAACAACTTTGTCACCTACTGTAACAGACTTTTCCTCGCCCACCAAATCCATCGCCGTAACTTTTACATTGGCTTTGATATCGCAGCCAAACGACTTAGCCTGCTTTTTCATTACCGACGAAAGCTGATATCCCGTGGTCAACTCGACCCCGGGATAATTAGCAATTTCGTACGTCAACACCATTTGACCACCAATGGTAGCCGTATCCAGGACAACAGTTTTTGCTTTTGAGCGTCCCAGATAAATCCCGGCGGTCATGCCTGCAGCACCACCACCTAAAACAATAACATCATATCTTTTTTCTTCCATCATAAATGATAAACGCTATTTATCAAATTCGCGATCAAGAATCTCGGTAATCTGTTCCTGCGACTGAATACTGCTGGTGGCAGCAACTACTTCGCCGTTTTTGTAATAAATAGTAAAAGGCAGGCCCATGAATCCACGACACTGAGGTAAATTACGAATTACATGAGCATAAGGGCTGTCGAAAAGCATATCACGAAATTCAACATGCTGGTACTCTTCCTGCAGTTCCTCCATAATATCATAAACAGGCACACACATGGGGCCCATGCGACCACAGCATATCATTACGTTTTCATGATTCTTTAAAATCTCATTGTATTCATCTTCCGTTGCAACATGCTTTAAATTTGTAGGTAATACCATCTTTAATTTTTTTTTTGGGTTAATAATCGGTGGCAAATATATCATATTTCTAAAAGTAGTGATAGTTAAGCGCTATATTCTTAACTTTTTTTTATAAACTTTTTCAGGCAACGTAATGCAGCCACCCATTGTCATTACAACAAAGAATTTTAATAGTTTTACACAAATTTTAATACCCCTCCCACATGAATTCATTCAATAGGTTATTTCGACCCTTCACGGGAAAATTTTCGATTTATTGCACCTTTCTACTCAGCATGGTTGCCTTGCCGCTGTTTTCGCAACAAGTGCCTGCCACCCGGCTTCACGAAACCATTGATGATGCCTACAAGCAAGTGTCGCGGGAAGATATGGGGCGCTCGCCGGGCTATCGTTTTGACACAACTACCTACTTTACACGTCAGGTAAATGTTGATGCCAACGGCGACAACATTACCGGCGATGCTGCCAACGAGCCTTCCATTGCTGTTGACCCTACCAACCCAAACAGGATTGTGATTGGATGGCGTCAGTTTGACCACGTGTACAGCAACTTCCGTCAGGCAGGCTACGGCTACTCCGATGATGGTGGTGAAACCTGGACTTTTCCGGGAGTTATTGACCCCGGTGTTTTTCGCTCTGACCCGGTATTAGACTTTGATAAAAATGGCAACTTTTACTACAATAGCCTTACCGTTGATAATGATAACAATATGTGGTGCGACGTTTACCGCATCAACGACGGTGGATTTGAGTGGGACGAGGGCACTTATGCCCAAGGGGGCGACAAGCAGTGGATGCGCATTGACCGTACCGACGGTCTAGGCTCGGATAATATTTATGCCGACTGGAACCAGTCCTATTCGATATGCAACACCGGAAGTTTCACCCGCTCAACCGATGGCGGCGACAGTTATGAAGACTGCATCCCCGTTAATGGCGACCCTTACTGGGGAACGCTTGCCGTGGGCCCCGACGGAGAGCTATACGAAGTGGGCGCTTCCAACGGCTATTACGATGGAGTACTGGTGGACAAATCGAACAATGCCAAACTTCAAGGCTCTAACATTCAATGGGACATGACAACCTGGGTTCCGCTTGACGGGCAGCTTTCGGGGTGGACCAACATTAACCCGTCGGGATTACTTGGGCAAGCCTGGATTGATGTAGATAAATCGGATGGCCCTGGCAGGGGGTATGTTTACGTGATGGCCACCGTGGAAAGGATTTCGTTTTACGATCCCGGTGATGTGATGTTTTCGCGTAGCACCGACGGGGGCTTAACCTGGGACGACCCCGTTAGAATAAACGACGACCTGAGTTTTACCAACACACAGTGGATGGGAACCATGTCGGTAGCTCCCGATGGCCGCATCGACGTGGTTTGGCTCGACACGCGTAAAGCTCCTTCGGGACATCCTGATAACTCGGCACTTTATTACTCCTTTTCGGTTGATCATGGCGAAACATGGTCACCCAACAAAAGAATCTCCGAGCTTTTCAACCCGCACCTGGGCTACCCAAATCAAAACAAAATGGGCGACTATTTCGATATGGTATCGGATGAAAATGGGGCACATCTTGCCTGGGCCAACACCTTGAACGGTGAAGAAGATGTATGCTACACCCACATCACCCCTTCGGTGGTTTTAGGCATCGATGAAAAAAATCAGGTCAATAAAGCGTTTAACCTGCGCAACTATCCCAATCCCTTCAACAGCAAAACCTCGCTGTCCTATTTTCTTCCTGAAACGAAGCCGGTTGCACTTAACCTCTACGATTCGTACGGAAAGCTGGTTAAAAAGCTGGTAAATCAGGTACAACAAAAAGGATCTAAAAAAATTGACATCGAGGTTTCCAGCTTACCTGCCGGCATTTATTATGCCCGTTTGCAAGTGGAAAATAGTGTTGAAACTTCCAAGTTGGTGGTGATAAAGTAACGGGAAATTAAATTTTCGCTTAACTTAGCAGAAAATTTTTAAATATGTCGGCCAAACGAAAACAAGCAAAAAACAAGAAGCCCTCTGTCAACCTTTCTATTTTGCTGATTATTATTATTCTGGTGGCTATTTTATCGTATGCCATTAGTTACCTTTTTATTAATAATACTCCCAAAGAGGAAGCTGTGGTAACCCATCGCAACGAAAAGGGTAGAGCCATTGTCTCCAAAGGAACTACCGAAATTAAGTCACCCCTCGAGGGTAGTTGGTACAGCACTTATGATGGCACCATGCTAACCATTACCGGCACTACCTTTAAAATGGAATTTGCCGGCGTTGACGAAAGCAAGCCGATACAAGGCACCCTTTTAATTAAAGGCCAAGAGGTTATTTTGATGAATAAAGCCACGTCGAAAACCTGTGTTGACAAACCGGGAAAATATTCGTGGAAAGTAGTGGATAAAGACAACCTGCTTTTCACCAAAATAAGTGACCCCTGCTCTAACCGGGTGGAACGAATGATTGGAGGCTGGGAACGATTTTAAGGAGTTGTTGCTACCAATCAGAGCATGATGTTGCAGCAGTAGAAAACGAATAATTATCCATATGAAACATTGATGACTTTTTAAAGTCATTCATGGTAATGATTATCCGACCCTGAAAGGGTCACATAATAATAGCCCGGGGTTTTAACCCCGGGGATAAAAAAGTAGAGAGTCGTTTTGGCGGAATTTTTGCCCCCTACCCTGAGCTAGTCGAAGTGGAGGAAGCAAAAATTGTGACAAAACATAAAAGAATTGAATACAATAAGATATAACATTATTAACGGATGAAAAAGGGATTCATTGCAGGAGGTATTACCGCTATCATTATTCTAACGGTGGTAGCTCTTTTTATCAACAATACCAAACCTGTAAAGCTGCAACCCTGGCGTCTTCTTCCCAACACCCCCGCGATAGTTATTGAAACCGCACACCCGAACAAACTCTTTGAAAAATTAAAATATGGCAACGATGTTTGGAACAGCCTGACGGGTATAGCTGCTTTCAAACAGACAGAAACCCACACCGAGTATCTTGATTCACTGCTTAAAGATAACAGTCGCTACCATGCTGCCCTGTTTTCCAACCCCTTGTTAATAGCCTTTTACGGAGACAGTTTACATGCGCAGTCGTTGTTTGTATCTACCCCGGGCACCCTGCCTGACCTGGATTATCTTAAACAATATCTGACTGACAAAACAGGTGGCTCGCCGGGATTTATTGTAAAACAGGAAAATGGATTTCAGGTACTGAAAATTGTAAACGGGAACACAGACTTTAATCTTACACTGGGCTTTGCGGACAATATGGTTGCCGCATCAGAATCCGAATCGCTGGTACTCAAAGCGCTGGATACTTATGCCAAGGATTCAGAAAACCATTTTAGTCAAGAAAAGTCCTTTTCCAAAATAAGAAAAACGGCAGGGAAGCATGTAAACACCCACCTCTATATAAACGGGGAGAAGCTTAGCATCATGGCAAAGCAGTATATCAACACAACTCATCTTCCGCTTGTGTCAAAAACTTTGCAGCAGCTAAACTGGAGTGTTACGGATCTGTTTTTACGAAAAAATAATCTGGTGCTCAACGGACTGTCCATTGGCAAAAAAAATCATGACAGCTATGGCAACCTGATTGGCCAGCAACCCCAGGAGCAGGATTACACGGGCATGTTACCCTACAACACGACCATCATGATGTACGAGGGTTTCTCCGACTTTGAAAAAACCAAACGTGCTTCACCGGAGATTTATCCGGAGATTAACGCAGAAGACTTCTCAAAGCACATTGGCAACCAAGTGATTTTTGCCTCTACCGCCCGCCATCCGAAAGAGTTTCACGAAAAAAGTTTTGTAATCATCAGGGTGAACGACAAAACCGAAGTTCAGAAGATGCTGTTGGCTTCGTCAAAACAAACAGGCAAAACCAGGATTGCATCCTACAACAACTACACGGTAAATAAGTTGAAAAGCGGAAGTTTTACAGCATCCCTGTTGGGGTCGATGTACGCAGCCATCAGTGAAAATTACTATCTGTTTATGGATGATTACCTTTTCATTGGGAACAGTTCCAATCAACTCATCGACCTGGCTCGGCTGTACGAAACAGGCAAAACACTCGACCTGAACGAAAACTTTAAACCATTTGCCAACAGACTGACTGCCACTTCAAACCTGACGCTCTTTATCAAATCAAATGAGCTAACGAAATTGGCTGCCAGGTATTTTAACAAGGAATTTAGCCATGAAATTGAAGCAAACGCGTCTTCTGTCAAAGATTTCGCAGGCATGATGCTGCAGATGAGCAGTCAGCCGCCATTTATTTACACCAGTCTTTTTATTAAACAGAGCACTTCAAGGCACCAGGAAAGTCTTGCCCTATGGCGCACCAGGCTGGAGGACGACATGGTGGGAAAACCCTACCCCGTTAAAGATCATACCACGGGAAAGTACAATATATTGGTCTTTGACAAAAGTAACCATGTTTATCTGGTTAGAAACGACGGCGTTATTCTATGGAAAAACAGGGTTTCCGGTCCGCCTGTCAGCGATGTTTTTCAGGTTGATTACTTTAAAAGCGGTAAAATCCAATATCTGTTCAACACTGCAGAATACCTTTACCTGTTTGATAAAAACGGAAAGCCCGTTAAACAATACCCCATCAAAATTAACCCGTCCGCCACCAACGGCCTTAACGTGTTTGACTATAACAATAAAAGAGACTATCGAATTTTGCTGGCGCAATCAGATAAAAGGATTTATAACTATGACATCAGAGGACGGAAGGTAAAAGGCTGGAATAGTTTTAAAATGTCCGATATCGTTATTAATCCCGTTCAGCATTTGGTAGCCAACCATAAAGACTACCTGATTGTGACCGACATTCATAACAACGTGAAGATTGTCAGCAGGAAAGGAAAGGAGCGCGTCAGCATTAAAGGAAAGCTTAGCAAAGCGGCCAACAGCGAATTTTATGTTAACAAAACCAACGGTAAAGGATTGTTTATCACCACCACCACGGATGGAAAGCTGGTTTACATTTCGGCTACAGGCAGGTTGCGTTATACTGACTTTGGTAAATTTTCGCCTAACCACTTTTTCCTTTACGACGATTTTAACAGCGATGGCACTCAGGATTTTATTTATATCGATCAAAACAAACTAACAGTCTTCGATCGGTTTAAGAAGGTATTGTTTAACTACACTTTCGATTCAAACATTGCCATCAAACCGGCGTTCTTTCAGTTAAGCAACCGGAAAAAGGTGTTGGGTGTTGTTTCTGATTCGGATCGCAGCATTTATCTGTTCGATAAAAATGGCAACATCAGCATCAGCAAAGAGCTTATTGGAGAAACACCTTTTACCATCACCAGCCTGAACAACAACCGCGAGGTTAATTTAATTACCGGCACAGGCAACCTGTTGCTAAACTATAAGGTTAAATAATTAGATGGAACATCCATGACAATATAAAGACTCACAGGAGAATGATTATCCGACCTTGGAGGGGTGGTCACTGAAGCTCGGCCCCTGAGCCTGTCGAAGGGTGCCGAAGGGTGCCGCAGGGTGTCGAAGCAGCCGAAGTGCGTCTTAGGAAACCAAAAATTGTAACAATACGTAAAAGAATGGAATACAAAATTATAAACTGCTGAAAAGGCATGCTACAGATACTATTCCACCACCTCAAACCGAATCTTTTGACTCATCCCGTTTTCGTCCACTACGATGAGTGTATGCATTCCCGGATCGGGTGTAAAGGCCAGCTTATGAACCTGCTTTGTTGATCCGATGTAGCGGTTGTCGAGATGCCAATACAGGGTAATATCGGGGTATTGATGACTAACCTGAAAGACGACCTTCTCTTTCTGTCCTGAGGCGCCTCTCGGGACAAACACTTTCACCCCGCGTTTCGGATAAATAAAATCCATGATATTCCCTTCATCCAAAGGAATGCAGCCCTTTTTCCAAGGGGGCAACAACCGGTACGAGGGGTGTGTTTTATGGTAATACCACGCCTGTACCGGTGGCAACACAAACCAGGCAACTTTTTTCATCTCGTGAACTTTGGCACAACGGGCACTTAACCGGTATTTTTCGTTTTGATCGGTAAACACAATTTTATGGTAGGGACAGGTTTTTACCCGGTCACCCGCCACGTACGACAACACCGTGTCAGTATCAGGGCAATGGCGAGAGGCCTTGTATCCACTCTGGCGGCAGACCACTATCTCTTTCAAATCGTCTTCAGGCCGTTGAAATTGTTTTGTGGGGTGCAGCATATTGAATACCTCGAACATCACCGGGGCAGCATAAGAGGTTCCTGTCAATCCCTGTCGCCCTTCGCCATCGGCATTGCCGACCCAAACGCCGACCACGTAACCGGGAGTGGTACCCATAGCCCAACCATCTTTAAAGCCAAAGCTGGTGCCCGTTTTCCATGCAATGGGCTCCTGAGCATTAAAATACTCCCACCCTTCCTCCATTTCAGGACGATGGACACCGTACAGCGCCTGATACGTTTCCCAAACTGCCCCGGCATGTAAGGGGAGCGTTGCAGTCCTTGTTGGTTCTTTATCAATGGTTAAATAATCAGAGTTGGACACCAGCGGAGCATACTCGTTACCAGTATATTTTCCATAAAATTGATCGTAGTGCAGCAACGTTTGGGCCATGCCGGCATACGCTGAGGTCAGTTGCCATAGGGTGGCCTCTCCCCCACCCAAAATCAACGAAAGTCC
>JANTGU010000042.1 GCA_024762735.1 Bacteroidales bacterium
TCGCCTGATATCATAAACTTGTTAAGGGTAAAATTGGTATATCCTTTTTCAGCTATATAATCTTCCACCTGTTTTTTAAGCTGTGCCATATTTGTTTCGGCAATATTTTTGAGTTCTTCCGAAAACTCGATGGAGATAATAGGAGCCGACATCATACCATCGGGATCGGTGGAAGGAGTGTAAAAAGTTTGATCGATAAAAACGTGAAACAACCACAGGGCAACAGGTTCGTTTTTGGTGGCTATTTCGATGGCGTAGCGACATGAATTAAAGGAACTTTCGCTAAAGTCAGCGGGAATCAAAATACGTTTCATAATTTTTTTTTAGGGTATAAAGATACTCATTTTTTAAAACCCGAGCAAGAGGCCTGTGGCACCAATCACCAGACCGACTACAATATTAATAATCTTAACGATGGTAAAGGCCTTGGGGGATTCGGCAATTAATGGGAGGCTTCCGTGGCCGTCCTGCACGATGGAGTTAGCCAGCAAAATACTAAAGGGTAAGGTACCGCTGGCAAACATAATTACAAAAATAAAGTGTGGCCCCGATTCAGGTATGATACCTATCAACACCGCTATTAGCAGCACAATCCATATATTATCTTCTACCAGATGGCTTAAATCGTAATACTGATTTAAGTAATGAAATGCCAGCAACGTGCCAAAGCTCCAAAGGAATATTTTTAACAGATGTTTTTTCAGCACGTGTCCCCACAGGTGCTGCTCCAAGAAGTGATCGTTCACGGTAAGCAGCGTTACCAACGCGAAGCCAAGTACTAATAAAAAGGTAATTTTGATCCAGGCCGGGTGACTATGTTCGTGAGCTTGCTGATTTAAATTTAAAATATGATCGATGGAGATTTCATGATGGTTAGCCCCGAAAAGAAGCAGCAACATCATGCCCACCACCGTGAGCAATAAAATAGCGCGTTTTGGCTTAAGATGGGTTAGCTGGTAGCCAATGGTTTTTTTATTAAAGCAAACGCATTCAGGAGTATTATGCAAATGAAAGTGTTTGTCGGATAGTTTAAACACAAACCGGTTTTTAAATAAAGCCTGTACGACAAACCCGGACACGATGGCAATAATGAAAATAATCAAATGCAGGATTACTGCCTGCTCGGGAATGGTTGAAAACATTAAAAACGCCTCATCACCCGAGGTGGCAATCATGGTGCTAACCAGGGCTCCCAAACCGATGATGTTGTGCACGTACAGCGAAACTGCAGTATAGGCCCCTAAACAGCCAGGTATGATTCCCAGTACCGCGCCTAAAACAATTTGTTTCCAAACCTTTGTTTTTAAGCCCTTGCTCCACATGCCTTTGGTGAGCACATTCAGGTACTCAATGATCAGCATCATGGACAGCACGAAGAAGGTGATGGTGAGCGATTGCTTGGCTATTTCGATGATGGTATGCATGAGGCCTTCATTATTTATTGCACAAAAATAGTTTATATTTTAACCGGAGCGCTTATTTAAAATCAATTAAAAATACATCTGTATTGCAATTTGTATTCAATCAATGTCTAATTTTGGTAATTAATTACTTAATTTATATTTCATGGGTAAAGTTGTGAATATAACGGAGGCAGCATCTATTGGGCTGCACTCGATGGTGTTGATTACACAAACCAAAGGACAGATTAATGTAAACGAGATTGCCGAACGAACAACGAGTTCTAAATACCATATTGCCAAAATATTACAAAAGCTGGTTAGGGATAATTATTTGACCTCTCAACGTGGTCCCGCGGGCGGGTTCGCGCTGGCAAAGCCTCCCGAAACCATTTCGTTGCTTAATATTTACGAGAGCATTGAAGGCGAAATAAATTTATCGGAATGTCCCATCAACAAGCCTACTTGTCCTTTTAAGAAGTGTATATTCGGCAAAATGACCGTTAAAATGACACGCGATTTCAGAGATTACCTTAACTCAAAATATTTAAGTGATTTTCTTGACTTTTAAGCTGCCCAAAGAGCCACAACTATTGATGAATGATGGTTCAAAAGAAACAAGCTGATTCTATTTTTATTTACTGGAAGGATACTCGAAAGGCTGCAATAAAATTTATTCCCGGCGCTGTGATGCCCGAAGAATAGGGGCGGTATCGTTTATCCAGAATATTTTCTACCCCCACGGTAAGCAAAAAAGTTTGATTAAATGCATAACTGCCTTTAAAGTTGACCGTGTTCCAGGCTGGGGCATAAGGGTTTCCATCTTTATCGGGTGCGTACAAATGTGTTTTATCACGCTCGGAAGGAGCCAGATTCTGGTATGTTACTGTCCCATTGTAAACCGACGAAAGCTCAAGACGAATTTTTTCATGTTCAAAGCGTAACGAGGCACGGCCAAAAAACGGCGAAACATGTCGCAGCGCCATCCCTTCATCATCGTATCCCATGATGTAATTGGCATTGATGGTAAATGCCAGAAACCTGTTTAGCTGTGTAGAAAACACCCCACTTATTCCGTAGATATTGGCAAAGCCTGCATTTACCACAGCCTGAATTTTACTCATCTCACCATCATACATCATCGAATCGGCACCGTTTAAAGTAAAATCGCGTCGAACCATGGCATGATACAAATAGCTGTAAAAAATAGTGGCTTCTACTCTGATTTTGTTTTGAAATGACTTTTCCACCGAAAAGTCGGCGTTGTAAAGATACTCTGGCTTTAACCCGCTGTTGGGCACCACCACGTTGCCCGGCTCCGAATCAAAAATTTTGGCCACATCATCCAGGTTGGGAGCCCTGTAACCGCTAGAGAGGTTCAGGCTTATCTTCCAATCGTTGGGATGATAGACAATGCCTGTATTTCCTGTCAAGGCACCACTGCTCAGGCTAACTCTATTGTAAGGGAGGTGATACCAGGAGGTATCGATAAAAACCGAATGCAAGTACGAATAGGAGGCTCTGAGGCCGGCTTGAAAGGTGAAAACATCTTCGGCAAAATTATTTTTGTAGGTGAGGTAGGCTCCACCTAAAAAATAGCGGGTTCCCCCGTCAGGGTAACGGGTGGCGGTATTTAGTTGTTCACCGGTTAGTAGATTGCTTTCTACACCAGCTGAACCAACATGGTTGAACACTCCTTCCAGTCCGTAATAGAAAAACTGACCGGGGGCTAGCTTTTTGTCAATATTAACATTTAGCGAAACCGCCTTTACTGTTTCAACCCGATCGCGAAGCCAATTGCTATTCAATTTCCGGTCGTTGCGTCCTTCGGTAACATGTTGAAAGGCAAGGGTGGCTTTAAGGTTGTCCGCGAATTTACTCTTTTTATGATTGATGTACTGTAAATCGGCCATTATCCACTGCTGGGGCTTGTAGTACCATTGGGCGTATTTCAACTTGTCACCCTTTTGTTGAATCAACCTGTCGTAACGGGGAACGTCAGAAGTTCCCGAGTAATAGAAGTTCAAATTCAAGGCCGAAAGGTTGTTGATATTATACCGGATTTTTTGCGTGATATTAAGTTGTTTGTAGCCCGAGTATTTTTGAATCAGGGGATTAGAGTTAGTAATAACCGAATCTTTTCCATTTATCACTGTGGCGTATTCCGGACGCAGGTAAAAATCATTTCCATGCGACCCCATGCGCAGGTCGTTGAAAGCGGAATAGGTGATCATGGTTAAAAAAGCCCAGCGGTTATTGGCCACATTCAGACTCAGGTGTCCGGTTTTTTCAAAAGCTGCCGAAGCGGTACGCACCATAGCCTGTCCTGTGGTTTTCCACGTTTTGTCGCTGTTTTGTCCTGGTGCTTTCAAATGAATATCCATCACACCTCCCAGGGCATCGCTGCCGTATAGGTTGGTGCCGGGTCCAAAAATAATTTCAGCACTTTTCACGCTGTTGACATCGGCTTGTAACAGGTTCTGCAGGTTTCCACTCCGGTAGATAGCATTGTTCATTCGGACATCGTCTACAATGAACAAAATTTTGTTGGCTGCAAAACCTCGTATCATAGGACTGCCACCCCCTAATTGACTTTTTTGAACAAACACCATCCCGCTTTTGTCAAGCATATCTGCCGAAGTAGCAGGATTTTCAAAAAGGATATCCTTTCGTTTGATGACTTCAATTTTGTTAGGAACCTCTTTTTTATTGACTTCCCAGCTGTTGGCCGAAACCACAATTTCTTCGAGGTCAATCAGCTTTTGATTCATCCCAACCTTGTAATGTTGTTTACTAAGATCGTGGATGCTCAGGGTAACAGTATAATAGGCAGAGTGTTGAAATACCAGCTCTTGGGAGTTGCCGAATAATTTACTATCGGCTTTTCCCATTTTGTCAGTAATGGCGGAAACGGTTTTTGACTGGTTATAAATCATTACATCAGCTATCGGAGTTCCCGTTTGCTGATCGTAAACAAAAATACTTTGGGCAGATAACGCCGGCGACAAAAGCAGCACAAAACTCCAAACTGAAAATAAAAATGCCCGCATCAGATGGATGGATTAAACCTATTTTTTGTATTGACTACGCTGTTTGGCTGCTTCCTCAAGCCTTTTGGCAAAAGCTGATTTCTTTTTGGGAGCTTTTTTCTTGTTGGTCTCAATTTTAGCTCTCAATTTATCTTCGTTAACCATCACTCTAAAGGCATACATCTGTATGAAGGTAATCACGTTAGCCAGGAAGTAGTAGTAACTTAATCCGGAGGCATAATTGTTAAATATGCCAAGGAACATAATGGGCATCAGGTACATCATGGTTTTCATGCCCGGCATGCTTTGTTGCTGACCCATCATTTGGTTATTCATCCTGGTATAGATCAGCGTGGAGATGGTCATCAACAAGGTGAACAAACTAACATGGTCGCCATAGGCCGGGATATTAAATGGCAGGTCTAATATAGAGTCGTAGCTTGAAAGATCCTTAGCCCATAAAAACGATTGCTGACGCAGCTCGATAGAGGCCGGAAAAAACCTGAACATGGCAAACAGGATAGGCATCTGCAACAGCATGGGCACGCATCCTGCAGCAGGGTTAACCCCCGCCTTTTTGTACAAGGCCATCACTGCCTGCTGTTTTTTCATGGCATCCTTTTTATCGGGGAATTTTTCACCGATTTCGTCAATTTCAGGTTTAAGCACCCGCATCTTGGCCGATGACATGTAAGTTTTGTAGGCAATGGGGAAAAGGAATAGTTTTAGCAACAGTGTTAACACTAAAATTACGATACCGTAATTCCAGCCCATCCCGCCAAGGAAAGTAAACACCGGGATAACAATGTATTCGTTAATCCAAGCCAACAGGAAAAAGCCCCAACCAATGGGAATTTGACGTTCCAGATCAAGCCCGTACGATTTTAGCGTGTAAAACTTGTTAGGCCCAAAATAGAAACGAAAAGGGATGCTTGAAACATTGCCAAAGTTAAAGGGCAATTCAAGTTCGGCTTTCACCGACTTCAGGTAACGCGGGTTGATGGGGTGTTCATTTTCGGTAACCGACAAGTTGCCCCCTTCAAAATCGTTAACGGCAATAATGCTAGAGGAGAAGAATGGTTGTTTAAAAGAGACCCATTTTAACTTAGTGGATATTTTCTCTTCATCATCACCGCTTTCCGAAAGATAATCAACGGCATCTTTAACAGGCTTATAATAGATGGTAGCCCCGTTAAACCGGTCAACGTGACGCTCCTGTTTCATTAAGTCGGTTTCCCAAACCAGGGGCAGCGAGCTGATGTTGGTGGGAATGACCCCCCGCATATTCACCAGGTTGATGTTAAAGTCGAACATGTAATTGTCGCCGTGAAGGGTGTACAGGTATTCGATGTATTTGGTGGAGTCGATAACCCCCTCCGTTTTATCCACGTAAAGCCGCATGCTAAAAGTAGTCGAGTCGGGACCCAATACCATGAGGCTGGTGGTTGTAGTACCGGCAGGCCGGAAGTAAAAGTCGTTGGTGTTGATGGCTTTGTCATGCGAAAAGAACGACAAACCAAAATTCATAGAGTTGGGGTCGAACAGCAGCAGGGGTAGCGAATCCCATGTTTGGTACTCTTTTAGCTGTACCTGCTTGATGAAACCACCTTTGCTGTCGATTTCAATTTTCACCAAATCATTTTCCAAATAGTATTTCTGATTTTTTCCGGTGGCCGAATTGGCAAAAACATCATACTTGGCATGCATGGCCTGGTAGGTGGACGATGGGGCTTTCCCTTCGATAACTGTGGAAGTGTCGGTTTCCGGTTTTCTCGACTCTAAAGCTTTTTCGGCATGTTGTTTGGTTTTAACGATTTGAGCCTTCCGAACGGAGTCCTGCTGATACTGTACATACTCTAATGAATCTTTCAGATGTTGCTGTTTCTGTAATTCCTCTTTGGAAGGGCTGAGCCAAATCGAGTAACCGATCATAATGGCAGCGATGAGTACAAAACCTATAATGGAATTCTTATTCATATTGTCATTTTTTTTAAGGCTGCAAAGGTAATTAGAAAAAACTTATTATGCTGAAGAAATGGCGTCAAATGTCATGAATAAATAACAATCCGGACAGGCCGCAAACCAGCATGTTACAGGAGTTTCTACTTTGTGTATGAAAAATGGCCGGCAAAGATATCCTCAATGTTTTCTATTTCGTCTCTTTTCCCTTTTCTTTTTTTTGGTGGTTTTTACCGGCTGTACCAGTGATTTTTTACCCCCGATGAAAGTAGCCTTGAGTCCTGAAAAAATGGTTTTCCATAAAAAGTTGCCCAATCCCTTTTCCCGGTCTCGTTCAAATGCCATGATAGCCTGCTTAGGTGGATTTCCTGATGTCGGGTTATTATTTCGTATCACGGTAGTGGCCCCCCAACTTAAAAATTTGTTGGTTGCTTTTTGCTCGTTGGTGGTGATGTCGAGTTTTACGTCGTTGTATAACATGGTAAGCGTACCTTTCGACCGGTATGGATTGGCCCCGCCTTTAAAGGTTAATTGAGTCAGTGTTCCGCTTTTAAATTTCATTCCTGCCGCCGGGTAGGTAGCTCTGTCAAAAGTTGTTAGTGCTACCTTGCCATAAACATGCCCGCTAAAAACAAAAGTATCGTTTCGGGCTTTTAAAGGAAACAAGAGTTGCAAATCAAAAGGTGCTTTGCCCATGATCCGGCCTTTGATAAACGCCCGCAGTTTACTCTTCCGGTAGGTTCGGTTTTTACGATTGGAGAGGTTGGTGATTTCGGCTGAAAGGTTTTTAAAATCGACATACAAAGGTTGTTGGCTGCGTTCGGTAACCTCTTCATAAACAAAAGTGGAGTTATTAACTAAAATAGTATCAATGGCTAATTGCAAGGCCAGTTGTTTGATAGCCTGATTGGGTAACAACGGTCGCTGGCTGTGATCAAACGGAACCCGTTTGTCGCGATAAATGTTGAATTGGGCATCCTTTATTTCAACAACTGACAGGGCAAGTTGGTTGTTGTTTAAAAGCATTTTGATATCCGGAAGTGGTGTCTTGACGTTATTCAAGGTAAAATCGTAACGCTCTTTTTGATATTTAATGTGTTTGCTAAAATTCTTTTTGGAGTAGAGTGGCTGGTAACGAAGTTTGTAAAAAAACAGCTCCTTATCGCGCCAATTGAGGGTAATTCTTTTGGCAGATAGCTTATACAGTTTATCGGGTGTAAAAAAAGCAAAGTCATCAAGTTGCATGGTGGCATCCGCTACTGAAGCATGGAAAAAACCGTTGTGATGTCCGCTGGATGTCAGTTTAAAGTCATTAAATAGCGCGGATAGCTCGCTATGGGTGGCAAGGACTTTTTTAGTTTTCCAATCGACAAGCTCCACTTTGCTTTTTTCGATGATAAATTGATGAATGAAAACCCCGTCCAATCCGTTTATTTGAATGGAATCGGGAATTTGGGACTGAGCTCCTTTATTTGAAGGCTTTGGTTTTCCTGCAATCTTCCATAGGGTTACCTCAAGTTTTTTAATCCTTATTTTATTCAAATCGATATGTTTGTCAGAAAGGGCTTTTTTGTAATCCAGTCCCGCAACAATCAATCTTCCCAAATGAATCTCCGGTACCATGTAGCTAAAACCGGTGGCCGTAAGGCTGTCGAGATAATCCCGGGTAGGGGTAAGGGTAAAATTCACCACTCTGGCAGAGTGATTGAGTAGATTGTATCCCACTCTTTGAAAGGATATCTCATAATTTTTTACCGGATGGTTTTTAAGGATGTTGTCAATTTTTCCGGTAATGATTCCGGATATGATGCCATTAATAGAGAAGATTACTGCAACAACAATAACAAGCAATATCCCTGCAAGGATTAGTAGTCGTTTTTTTGTTTTAGACATAGCACTTAATTGAAATCCAAAAATAGTAAAAATTGATGAAGTTCTTTTTTTTCTCTATTTTTGCGATTCATTCAAAAATTAGATACAACTATGGCAGAAGAAAAAGTAAATATCGAATGGGCCGGCGACATGGCCTTCGAAGCAGAAGTAAATGACTTTAAAATAATGTTGGATGCCGAGCCACGTGTAGGTGGTAACAATCGCGGACCTCGTCCCAAACCACTCACCCTGGTATCGTTGGGTGGCTGCACCGGTATGGATGTTATTTCTATCTTGACCAAGATGCGCGTTAAACCCGATTATTTTAATGTTGAAGTTTCCGGTGAACTTACCGAGGAACACCCAAAGTATTTCCACACCATTAAGGTTCGTTATATTTTCAAAGGAAAAGACCTTCCCATGGACAAACTGGAAAAAGCGGTGAACCTTTCACAGGATCGCTACTGCGGGGTGAGCGAAATGTTGCGTAAAAGCTCTAAGCTTATTCACGAAATCGTGGTGGAAGAGTAATCTTCAGCTTTGTTAACGTTTCTATTATTAAATATCACGTCCTTTTTGTGCTCAGAAAGGACGTGATTTGTTTCTGTAAAGGCTGTCAGCAATTTGCTTCCATGCTTAAAATATTTTTCATTTGAAACACCTCTATTTTAAATCTTATCTGACCTTTGGGTTCATGCTGCTTTCTATGTTTGCGCAAGGAAACACCTATTTTGTGGCCACCTCAGGCGATGATGGTAACGATGGCTCTTTTGCCAATCCCTGGAAGACGATTGCCCATGCGCTGGCTAACTTGTCTGCCGGCGACACGTTGGAATTGCGAGGTGGTACCTATTACGAGCATAATATTGTCATGACGCTGCAAGGTACCGCGTCGGATCCGATTATCATTGAATCGTATCAAAATGAATCCGCAGTAATCGATGGCGGTGTGAATACGTTTTTAAATGCTCCCAACACTAAATGGATGGCGGTTACCGACTCAATTCACCTTTATGAAAGTGTGGACACCTTTACCGGAAACTATGTGAATGCCTGGCTGGAAGATGACAATGTCCACCTTATCCAATACGAAGACAGCCTGAACCTGGAGTCATCAAACTATGGCCCCATGAGCGGGTTTACCCCGGTTTACCAGGGGCCGGGAATTCGGTTACAGGCGGACGGGCATCTGTCCATACGACTCCAGCAAAATCCCAACGACCTGATTGATCCCGATAGCAATGCCATTGCTCCTTTGCCGGCCGATGTTAATCCCAACAATAATAATATCAATGTGTTCTTTTCTTCTTACCTCTTCAAGATGATGGGGGTAACACATTTGAAGTTCAACAACATCACCTTTGCCCATGCAAAGTACCTTTTTGATGTTCGCGACAGTTCGCGATTTGTTACGTTTGATGGTTGTGGTTTTAAATATGGAAGTTATGGTTTCGTGGTAAGATCTGCCGATAATTTTACCTTTTCCCACTGTACTTTCGATAATGGTGTGCCGCAATATGTGTATTGGACAGATGTAAAAATGGGGAGCTGTCAAGTGGCAGAGGCCTACCCTGAGTTTGAATCGAAAGCGATTACCAGCGACAATGGTATGTCGAACTGGACCCTTAGAAACTGCTTGTTTGAAAATGGTTTTGACGCCATCGGCATCAAAGATGGGTCGTCACATATTAAGGTATTGCACAACTACTTTGTTCATTTTAGAGATGATGCCATCGATTTGCGGGCAGGCATTGATGATGTTGAAATTGCAGACAATGTTCTTTGGAAAATTGGCTCCGGCATTTCAATGACCGAAACAAGCAACACCACCGTGGGTCAGGTATATATCCACCACAACATTATTGATAACTCCATTCTTCAACACGGTGGCAGGGCAGGAAACTGCAACGAGAGCAACTGGCCCGTTTGGACAACCCTCGATCCTTTTGGATCCCATGGTGCTGACGAGCTGGCTTATTGGAAAGTCTATAACAACACCATTGTTTCACGAAAAAGCGGCTATTCCAGTCCTGAATGCGGTATCCATTCCGTGCTGGGCAATCCGGAAAAATATTTGCTGAACAATTTGATTTACACTTTCGACGACCGGATTATTTTTCGTGGCGATACCGCGGTTAATGGTGCTGTTTACAATGGGAACTTCGTTTACCGGGAGGACACCATCGGGCTGTCCATGTACTATCGTTTTGGCGATGGTGGCAATTACAACTCCCTGGCCGAATTCAGGGCTAACTCGGGAACTTCCTGGGAGATCAACGCGGTGCAGGCCAATCCCCGGCTGGATACTTTTGCCATGCGTCATCAGCCATTTGATTCGGCAACCATTCGCGAAAGATATCGTCCAAGAAACTCTTTGACTTACACCGCAGGGGCATCATACGACAGCCTGGCCTGGTACGGAACTGACAGTATTTACTACAGGGGTGCCCTGCCCCCGGGCGAGCTGTTATGGCTTGGCACCAACACCCGGTGGAATGATACATTAAATTGGTCAAACGGCATCATCCCCGATGAAGCTTATCGTGTTCAAATACCCAAACATCCCGCGCATGGTGATAACTTTCCGGTTATTTCCATTTCAGATACCGCGAAATGTTATAATATTGCATTGGGGGATAGTACCCTGATTACTATAAGTGGTACCCTTCAGGTTAATCAATAAAAATTGCCCGAATTAGTTAAGCTATCAGCTATGATAAAACGTTTTTTTTCTTTCGTTTTTATTGTTGCGGTATTGTTGACCGCAACATCATGCAGTAAAAGTCACCAAAAACCCG
>JANTGU010000043.1 GCA_024762735.1 Bacteroidales bacterium
GCAATAAACCTTTACAAAAACACAGGTGCAATAACTGGTTCATTGAACAGCTCAAAACCATGCTTTCGTCTTGTGTCTCTGTTATATGGTTATCTTTGAACCCTGTTTAAAATAGATGTTGAAATAAAAAAAACAATAATAGATGAGAAGATTTACCGGCAATATTAGATTTCGAAATGCTCTTTTTCTGTTGTTTCTGTTTGCTGCCTCGGCGGTATCGGCCAAAGGAATAGAGGTCAACCGGGTTGATCCACCTTACTGGTGGACGGGCATGAAAAATCATCACCTGCAACTGATGGTGCATGGTAATCGCATTTCAGAAACTTCACCGGTGGTAAACTACCCCGGCATAAAACTGGAAAGCGTGGTGCATGTTCAAAGTCCCAACTACCTGTTCTTAAATTTAATGATTGAAACAGGTGCAAAACCCGGGACGATTACCATCGACTTTTTGAAAGGTAAAAAAACCGTTGTATCGCTACTGTATGAACTAAAGCAGCGTGAGGCATCATTAGGAAGCCATAAAGGCTTTGATGCTTCCGATGTAGTTTACCTGCTGATGCCCGACCGTTTTGCCAATGGCGACACCACCAACGATGACATGCCCGGCATGCTGGAACAAGCTGACCGATCCAACCCTAACGGCCGCCACGGGGGCGATATCAAAGGGATTGAAGACCACCTTGATTATTTAATGAACCTTGGCGCCACCGCGGTATGGATTAACCCGCTGCTCGAAAACAACCAACCTGCCTATTCGTATCACGGTTACGCAATGACCGACTTTTACAAAGTGGATCCCCGTTTTGGCACCAACAACGATTATAAAAACCTCATCAGCCGGGCACACCAAAAAGGATTGAAAGTAATACAGGACATGGTGTTTAACCATTGTGGTACCAACTATTTTTGGAAAGATGATCTGCCCACCAACGACTGGTACAATCAATGGCCCGAGTTTACCCGTTCCAACTACCGCGGGGGTGTGGTTACCGATCCGCATGCTTCAATCAGCGATTATAAAAAAATGGTTGGAGGATGGTTTGATACCTCTATGGCCGACCTGAATCAGGACAATGAATTGGTGGCTAATTATCTGATTCAAAATAGTATTTGGTGGATCGAAAGTACCGGGCTGGACGGCATCAGACAAGATACCTATCCCTACCCTTACAAAGATTTTATGGCCAAATGGATGTTGAGGGTGCTGGAAGAATATCCCGGCTTTAACGTGGTGGGCGAAGCCTGGCTCTCGTATCCCGTTTCGGTAGCCTACTGGATGGAAAACGACCGCAACTTTGATGGTTACCATTCGCACCTGACCAACGTTTTTGACTTCCCGTTGATGTATGCCATCAGCAAAGCGTTTAACGAGCAGGAGGGATGGTCCACCGGCACGGCAGAACTGTACGAAATCATTTCACAGGACTTTGTTTACAGCCACCCCGAAAACCTGGTGCTGTTTGCCGATAATCACGATGGAGACAGGTTTTATTCTAAAATAGGCGAAGATATCAGGAAGTTTAAGCTGGCCATGGCATTTTTGATGACTACCCGCGGGATCCCGCAAATTTATTACGGTACCGAAATTTTAATGACAGGGCTTGAACATAACGGCCACGGCGATATCCGTAAAGATTTCCCGGGAGGATGGCCGGGTGATGCACACAATGCTTTCACCCCTGAAGGACGAACCAAAGCCCAAAACGAAGCCTTTAATTATTTGAAATCTCTGATGAGCTGGCGAAAAAACAAAGACGTTATCCATACCGGAAAACTGAAACATTATATCCCTCAGGATGGCGTGTATGTCTATTTTCGTTACAATTACAACGAAAGCGTGATGGTGCTGCTCAACAACACCAACGAAGCCAAAACGGTGGATGGCAAACGGTTTAAAGAGAGCTTATCGGGCTACACCCAAGGCCGTTCGGTAATGGATAATACAACCGTGGAAAATTTAAGCTCGATTACTGTTCCGGCCAAATCGCCTATGATTATTGAATTGGAGAAATAAAAACAATACAATCATGCTGAAAAAAGCTACTGCGCTCATTGTTATACTTGCATCTGTTTTGCTGGTACCCCTTTTTGCTGAGGCACAAATTGTAACCATCTTGCCAGCCGATGCAAGCCTTGACGATACCGTAACCATCACCTACGATGCTGCCGCTGGAAACAAAGCACTGATGGATGCCGAAGGTGCGGTGTACATGCACACCGGCGTTATTACCGGCAAAAGCCTCGATGGTCACGACTGGAAACACGTGACAGGCAACTGGGGGCAGGACGACAGTCGTGTCAGGATGATACCTGTTGGTGATAATCGCTGGCAGAAAAAAATGGTGATCCGACAGTTTTACGGACTTAGCCCCGAGGAAACAGTTTTACAACTCAGTTTTGTCTTCCGGAATCAACAGGGGTCGAAAGTGGGAAAAACCACCCACAACGACGACATTCTGGTATCTGTTAACGGTTATACCCCTCCGGTTGCTCAAGCAGTAACCTACCGATGGAAAACAAGGAGTTACGTATCACACCATTTAAGCAACGGGGTGTTGAACATCGAAACCACGCACGGTTTGGTGCAGGCCATCCCCTACTCGGGAAAAATTGTGGAGATTAAAAATTTCTCCGGTACTTTGCCCGAAAAAGACACCTCGGTCGCAGTAATTTTGACCCCTCAAAATCCTAACCTGACCATGAAAGAGCTTCCCGGCTGGCTATTGCTTAAAACCGACAGCCTCACGGTGGCATTCCACAAAAATCCTTTTTATACTACTTTTGTTTATAATGGTGATTCACTATTACAGGAAGACAAGGGCTATTTTGAACGCTCCGACAACAATGGCCTCCACTTTAAAATTTCAGATACTGAAAAGTTGTACGGCCTTGGAGAACGCGCCATCGGCTTTTCGTTAACAGGGCACCGCTATCCTTTGTACAACCGTCCTCACTTTGGTTATGAAGTGGGGGCTGATCAGTTAAACTATTCTGTTCCGTTGGTTGTGTCGTCAAAAAAGTACCTGCTGTTTTTTGATAATCCTCAAAAAGGGTATGCCGATTTGGGCGCTGCCGATGCCAACCTGATGGAATGGGGTGCTATTGGTGGGGTGATGAAGTACTTCTTCGTGGCGGGAACCGATTTTAAAGACATCGCTACCCAATGGGGTAAACTTACCGGAACCCAGCCCCTGCCACCACGATGGGCTTTGGGAAACCTGCTTTCCAGAATGGCCTACCGAAGTCAGCAGGAAACCGACAGCATTGTTAACCTGATGCAACAAAACAATTTTCCGGTAGATGGAGTTATCCTCGACTTTTACTGGTTTGGCGACAGCATTAAGGGATATCTCGGCCGCCTTGACTGGTACAAACCCAATTGGCCCGAGCCGGTGAAAATGATGGAAGGCTTTAAAGCCAAAGGTATTAAAACCATTTTGATTACCGAACCTTACGTGATTGATTCTCTTGAGAATTTCAAAATAGGCGACAGTCTTGGAATTTTCACTACCGATAGCGTCGGAAAAACCTATATCAATTCAGAATTTTATTTTGGCCCGGCAGGGCTGATTGATATTTTTAAGCCGGCTGCCAGGAAATGGTTTTGGAGTAAATACAAGGCGCAAATTGAAAACGGGGTCTCCGGGTGGTGGGGCGATTTGGGAGAACCCGAGTATCATCCCTCCGACCAGTTTCATGTAAACGGCACTGCCGACGAAGTGCATAATATTTACGGTCATCGTTGGCACCGAATGCTGTTCGATCATTATAAAAAAGAGTATCCAAAGCAGCGGTTGTTTAACCTGAACCGTGCCGGGTATGCCGGTTCGCAGCGATACAGCATTTTTCCCTGGACGGGTGATGTTTCGAGGAGCTGGGGTGGTTACCAGGCACAGTTACCCACGTTGCTGCACATGAGTCTCAGCGGTTTGCCGTACATTCATTCCGACGCGGGTGGTTTTGCCCAGGGTGCCCGCGATGATGAACTTTACACCCGCTGGCTACAGTTTGCCTGCTTTACCCCGATTTTACGTCCCCACGGGCAAAGCGAAACACTTCCCTCGGAACCCGTCTATTTTAGCCAACAGACACAGGATATTGTTCGTAAATACATGAATTTGCGTTACCGCCTGTTGCCTTACATCTATTCGTTATCGGCACAGGCAACCCTGAAAGGCTACCCGATGATGCGGCCGCTGTTTTTCGAGTTCCCCGATGATGAGGAAACCTACACCATCTCGAATGAATACCTCTTTGGAAGTGAAATATTGGTGGCTCCCGTGTTAAACCCTGGTCAGCATGTTCGAAATGTTTATCTGCCAAAATCAGTCAAGTGGTACGATTTTTTTACCAACCGAAAATTTCCGGGGGGCAACGAGTACGAAATTCCGGTAACCATCAGCGAAATGCCGTTGTTTGTAAAAGCGGGCTCGTTTCTGCCTATGGCTAATGCGGTGAAAACAACTGACCTTTACACTACTAAAAATCTCACGGTAAGATACTACATGGGCAAGGCCGGCAGCACTTCCAACTTCGTGATGTACGATGACGATGGTACTGATCCTAATGCCCTGGCCAAGGGTAGATTTGAGTCGTTGATGTTTGTAAAGAAAGAAGATGAACGAGGAAATCCTGTTTTCCTGTTTTCAAAAGTTGGAAAAACCTGGCAAGGCATGCCCAGAACCCGGCAGATTTCATTGGTCATCATCGGAATGCAGGAGGTGAAAAAAGCTACCTTTTACAAGAACAATGAAAAGTTGAAAAAAACAAAACCCGGCAAACCGGGCGAGGGATTCTATTTTGACAAAACCAAAAAACAATGGATAGTTAATTTCACATGGGAAAATAATGATGTAGTTATCACCCTAAAACAGAAAAAGTAAAACATGAATAACTCAGGGGGCAACCCCGGGTAAAAAATAAATACTGAAAATATTTTGATGCCTGCCCTGGGCTCGGCTCCTGAACGGTTCCTGAGCTTGTCGAAGGGGGCGAAGGGGGTCGACGGTGCTAAAGGGTGTCGAAGAGCAGTATGAAAAAATCGTGACAAAACATAAAAGAATGGAACACAAAATTATAAACAAATGAAAAAATCAATCGTATTATTGCTGGCTCTTTTGATATCAGGCAGCACGATGGTGGGGCAGTCCACCGTAAAGCAACAGGAAAAAAACAAAAAACAAAATATGAAACATTTAGACTGGACACGCAACGCCAACATTTACGAGGTAAACGTGAGGCAATACACTCCCGAGGGAACATTGGAAGCGTTTCGCGAGCATTTACCAAGATTGAAAAAAATGGGAGTGGATATTTTATGGTTGATGCCCATTTTCCCGGTAGGCGAAAAAAACCGCAAAGGCTCTTTGGGTAGTTACTATGCCGTGAAAGATTATCATGACATTAACCCCGAGTTTGGCAACAAAGACGATTTCCGCAAGGTGGTTGAAGAAGCCCACCAGCTGGGCATGAAAGTAATTCTCGACTGGGTGGCCAACCACTCGGCCTGGGACAACGTTTGGGCAGAGCAACACCCCGAATATTACGAAAAAGATGACAAGGGAAACCTGGTTTCTCCTTTCGACTGGACCGATGTTATTTCGTTTGATTATAACAATCCCGAGATGCGTGAAGCTATGACCGAAGCGCTGAAATACTGGGTAAGAGATTTTGATATTGACGGCTATCGTTGCGATGTGGCAGGCATGGTTCCCACCGATTTTTGGGATAATGCACGTCGTGAACTGGATGAAATCAAACCTGTTTTCATGCTGGCCGAAGATGAAGACAACGCCGACCTGCTGCGTGCTGCTTTCGACATGAACTATTCATGGAAGCTCCACCACCTGATGAATGACATCGCGCAGGGAAAAAAGAAAGCCAACGACATTTGGGGTTATTACGATTGGAATAACTCGGTTTTTGCCCCCGACATGTATCGCATGACCTTTACCACCAACCACGATGAAAACTCGTGGAACGGAACCGTAAAAGAGCGCATGGGCGACCAGGCCGGGGAGGTCTTTGCCGTGTTTACCTTTGTGGCTCCAGGTTTTCCGTTGATTTACAGCGGACAGGAAGCCGGCCTTGATAAAAGATTACGCTTCTTCGATAAAGACACCATCGACTGGAGTAACCTGGATAAAGCAGCCTTCTACGCAAAATTGATCGACCTGAAACACAACAACCAGGCTTTATGGAATGGCACGACCGGTGGCAACCTCATCCCGTTATCGAAAGGTATAGACGATGATGTTTTCGCTTTTGCCCGTCAAAAGGATGACAACAGCATTGTGGTTATTATGAATCTGAGCAAAGAAGCCCGGTCATTTAAATTGGACAACCACGATTTAAAAGGCGACTACACCGATTTTAAAACAGGAAAACCATTCCATTTTAGTGGCAAACACCGCTGGAAACTGGCACCCTGGGAGTATGTTGTTATTGTGAAATAGCATATTAGAGCCGGCTTCATACGATCCCAAAAAATGGGGTAAATGGTGCGGTGGTATTTTGAGCGGGCTCGAAGGTTGCGTTATATTTTGCTGATTTGGACACCTTCGGCACCCTTCGACAGGCTCAGGGGCCGAGCTTAGGAGTCGAGATCAAGAATCGACTCAGTGTGACAAATTATTCTCAAGGGGATAACTTCAAAAAGATACTTCCTGACACACCACGGATTTAGTAATATTCGGAAGCGATGGCCAAGAGTAGGACTATATTCCTACTTGCCTGCATTTCGTTTAGGAAACACAAGCATAACACTATTGGCAACGATGTGCCAATAGTGCAATGGAGCAGTGAGATTCTGGTTAAAGTTTCTCCGTATTTTACAAGGCAATGCTTACCCGTTAAACACCAACCTTTTTAACACCCAATATACCTCGAAATCACCAATCTTTGAATTTCGGAGGTGCCTTCACCAATCTGGAGCAGACGTTGGTCGCGGTAAAAACGCTCTACATCGTAATCTTTCATTAAACCGTAACCACCATGGATTTGAACCGCTTCGTATGCTACCTGGTTAGCTACTTCGGAACAGTATAGTTTGGCCATGGCAGCCTCTTTGCCATAGGGTTTTTCATTGTCTTTCAGCCAGCAGGCTTTGTAAAGCAGGTTACGAGCCAACTCCACTTTCAGCGCCATATCGGCCAGCTTGAAGGCATTGATTTGAAATTTAGTCAGCGGTTTTCCAAACTGTTTACGCTCTTGTGCATAAGCCAGTGCGGCTTCGTAAGCACCTTGTGCCAACCCCAGACCCATGGCGCCAATGGAAAGGCGGCCGCCATCGAGAGTATGCAACATGATGTGAGAGCCTTCGCCCTCTTTGCCCAGCAGGTTTTCTTTGGGAACGCGGGCATCGTCAAAATAGAGCTCGGCAGTATTGGAAGCGCGCCACATCATTTTGTCGTGCATCTCTTTTTGCGTAAAACCCGGGGTGCCGGTTTCCATAATGATGGTAGAAAATATTTTCTTTCCGTCTTTTTCACCGGTTACCGCCTGCACGGTACACCCTTTGGTAATTTTTGAAGCACCGTTGGTAATGAAAATTTTAGAGCCATTGATAACCCACTCATCTCCTTGCAGTTTTGCCACTGTTTTAGTGCCTCGCGAGTCGGAGCCGGCTTCCGGTTCGGTAAGGCCAAAACTCCAAAGAGCCTCACCGGTACAGAGCTGGGGAAGGTATTTCATTTTTTGTTCTTCGGTACCGTACTCTAACAGAGGACTAATGCCCAGCGAGTTGTGAGCCGCCAACGTGGCTGCCGTAGAGCCGTCAACACGAGCCAGCTCTTCCACGGCAATAATATACGACAGGGTATCCATGCCCTGACCGCCATATTGTTCGGGAATGTTCATTCCGAAAAGACCCATTTCGCCAATTCTTTTGGTGAGTTCGTACGAAAATTCACCTTTTTTGTCCAACTCGCTGGCAACAGGTTTTACCTCTCTCTCGGCAAAGTCGCGAACGGTGTCGCGTATCATCTGTTGTTCGTCTGATAATTCAAAATTCATAATAGCTGTTTTTTTTAATTACTTCTTCCGTTTATTATTTTTTACTTCATTCTTTTATGTTTTGTCACGTTTTTTTCATGCTGCGCGAAAAAAAACGCGCCAAAACGGATTTTACCTTTTTTTACCCCGGGTTAATCCCGATAGCTATCGGGACGGGGCTATTATTATTCGACCCCTACGGGGTTCGCCTGTTAATCATTCTCTTGTGTATCGGCTTGGCCGTCATGGATGTTTCATGTGTTAAATATTATCCTTTCAAAGTTAACAAGCTCATTAACCTTTCATTTATATAATAATTTCCTGTTCCTAATTTTTGCTTTTTCAACAACCCGTCGTTGGTCAATTGGTTCAAATATTTTGCTGCAGGTATTCTGGAAACTCCTAAATCGTTTTCAAGAAACTCAATTTTGGTATAAGGATGTTTAAACAGATTGTTGAGCAAATCCTGACTGAAAAACTTATAGTTATCACGAAGCAGATTTTTATACTCTAATATTAATGTTCGTATTTTTTCAATCAAAACAATCGTTTCTTTCGAGATTTGTTCAACAG
Organism: Bacteroidales bacterium; assembly: GCA_024762735.1. Classification (GTDB taxonomy): domain Bacteria; phylum Bacteroidota; class Bacteroidia; order Bacteroidales; family F082; genus B16-G9. Next base: position 8,569 of record JANTGU010000043.1, read on the forward strand.
CATCCAGCATATAAAATATCTGTTTTGTTTTACAAAGTAACCTTTCTTTGATAAGAAAATCAAATTATTTTTACATACTTGTTTGCTCTATTCCGTTTTCTTTTCTGCCAAATACACTAACTGTACATCGGTGTTAACCATATCGCCCTCCTTAACGGGAACCTTTTCGACAACAGCATCCGATACGGCAATAATGTTGTTTTCCATTTTCATGGCTTCCACCACCACGAGGATGGTGCCGCGGGTAACTTCATCACCTTCCTTCACATTTACCTTGATTACCTTGCCCGGCATGGGCGCAAACAGGTTGTTGTCGCCATCGCCCGAAGAAGTAGCAGCGTAATCTTCAGTCTCCACCAGAATATCCAAACGTTTTACGTTGAAGATGTGACCCTCCAACGACACATATCCCTGCCCCTTTTCATCGTTGGAAACAGCAGTAGTGTAAAACCTGTCGTTGATGCGAAACCGGGTGGTGTCGTCATCCATCTCTTTCAGACAAATTTCAAATTCGGTATCATCCAATGTTACATTTAATAATCCTTCATGGTGCTGGTGGATGGTGACCACTTTTTGTTTCCCTTCCACTTCAAACGGTATTTCCATCCTGTTGCGCCAGTACCCCAATTGCTGCCACACGTTTTCCGATTCCAGTTTTTGATGGTAATTCAAACTGTACAAAAGATAGGCAAACAACGGCACTTCGACTCCTGTTTTTTGCTTTGACTGCTCGATGGCAGACAGAATCTCATCCGTATGCTCGTCGCAGAATTTGGTAGAAATTGTATTTTCAATAAAGGCCTTGTGCTGTAAAAGCTGCAACAGGTATGGGATGTTTGTTTTGATACCATGAATATCAAACTGCCTGAGTGCCGCTATGCTTTTTTCGATGGCAATGTGGCGGTTTTCGCCCCAAATCACCAGTTTGCTAATCATGGGGTCGAAAAAGCTTTGTATCTCCGTGGCCCTGTCGATAGCGGAATCGATGCGGATGTTGTTGCCTTCGGGCTGGCGAAAGAGGGTCATGGTTCCCGGCGAAGGCAGAAAGTTGTTGGCAGGGTCTTCGGCATAGATACGGCATTCGATGGCGTGGCCGCTTTGGCGCAGGCTGTCCTGCGATAAGCGTAACGGGTTTCCTGCGGCCACCAGAATTTGCTCTTCCACCAAATCAACTCCGGTTACCATTTCGGTAACGGGATGCTCCACCTGGATACGCGTGTTCATCTCCAAAAAATAGAAGTTAAGATGTTTGTCCACCAAAAATTCGATGGTGCCCGCGCTGTTGTACTTGATGGCTTTGCCAATGGCTACGGCAGCATCGCCCATTTTGGCACGAAGCGCTTCCGTTAGAGTGGGGGATGGAGATTCTTCGATAATTTTTTGATAACGGCGCTGAATGGTACATTCGCGGTCAAACAGATGAACCACTTTGCCGTGTTTATCACCAATAATCTGAAATTCGATGTGACGGGGTTCTTCAATATATTTTTCAATGTAAATGGTGCCGTCACCAAAGTAGTTTTTAGCTTCGCGGGCGGTAGATTCCAACACGTTTTCCAACTCCGAAGGGTCGTAAACAATGCGCATTCCTTTGCCGCCACCGCCAGCTGCCGCTTTTACCAAAACCGGAAAATCAAGCTGTCCGATGTTGTTGGAAAGTTCTTTGGGAGAGCCCGTGATACCCTCAGTCATGGGAATACCAATCTCTTTGACAAAAGCCCGGGCTTCAATTTTGTTGCCCATCACCTGCATGGCACGGGTATGAGGCCCTATGAACGTAATGTTGTTTTTTTCGCAGGCATCCACCAGCAGCGGGTTTTCAGCCAGAAAACCATAGCCGGGATGAATGGCATCACAACCGGCTTTAAGGGCCACATGAATGATTTTATCAATATTGAGGTAGGTTTCACTCAGCTCCTGTTTGCCAATGCAGTAAGCTTCGTCGGCGTAGCGAACATGCAGCGAGTCTTCGTCCACTTCCGAGTAAACAGCCACGGTTTCAATGCCCAGTTTCCAGGCTGATTTGATCACTCTGACGGCTATTTCACCCCGGTTGGCAATGAGTATTTTTTTAAAAAGGTTCATATTGTTATTGTTTGTTATTGTCATTTATCTGTTTATGATTTTGTATTTCATTCTTTTATGTTTTGTCACAATTTTCGGCTTCGCCATCGAAAATTGCGCCAAAACACGTTTGATTTATCTTTTTACCCGGGGTTGCACCCCGGGCTAATAAGATTCGACCCCTACAGGGTCGGTAATCATTCCCCTGCCCGCCCGTACCGGACAGTATCTGCCCGATTGTGGTCAGGCGGGCGTTCGGGCGGGTGTATCGTTAGACCGTCATGAATGTTTCATTTGTTTATAATTTTCCATTTT
>JANTGU010000044.1 GCA_024762735.1 Bacteroidales bacterium
CCACCATTGCTACCGTGGCCGATATGAACGACATGATTTTTAAAGGAAAAATTGACGAAACCGAAGTGGGTAAAATTCACATAGGCATGCCGCTAATTTTAACCATCGGCGCCATTGATGATACAAAATTTGATGCCGCGCTTACCAAGATTTCTCCCAAAGGCGTAGAGGAAAACGGGGCTGTCCAGTTTGAAATTGAAGCCGATGTTAACCTGAAAAAGGGTGAGTTTATTCGCTCGGGATACAGTGCCAATGCTGACATCGTGCTGGCAAAGGCTGTTGATGTGCTGGCCGTTCCCGAAGCCCTTCTGCACTTTGACAAAGACAAAACCTATGTAGAGGTGGAAGCCGGCCCGCAGGAGTTTAAAAAAGTGTACATCGAAACAGGCCTTTCCGACGGCATTAACATAGAGGTAAAGAAGGGTATTGATAAAGAGGTAAATATTAAAAAGCCGGTATTGTAATTCCGGGTAAGGTGGACTGCGTTGTTTTTTATCCGGGTAAAGTTGGGTTTCATCAGGCAAATGCTTTTTTGTGCGGCAATAAAAGAATACAAAAACAGTTTTAATAAGTACCATGTATAAAAAAATAACCATCGTAATTATCATTTTTCTAACCGTGTCAATCAATATGAATGCACAGGATTCAACCCGCTATAACCCGCTCACTCCTGCCGAGAAACGGGTCATCATTAACAAAGGCACCGAAGCACCCTTTACAGGTGCCTATTACCAGCTTGACGAAAAAGGGGTGTACCGCTGCAAGCGCTGCAACACCCCATTGTATCGTTCGGACGATAAATTTGATGCCCACTGTGGCTGGCCCAGCTTTGACGATGAAATTGAGGGGGCCGTGTTGCGCGTACCCGATGCTGACGGCCACCGAACCGAAATTGTTTGCGCCAAATGCGGTGCCCACCTGGGTCATGTTTTCGAAGGAGAACATTTTACCCGTAAAAACACCCGTCACTGTGTAAACTCCATCAGCCTGGTTTTTGAACCGGCGAAGTTGCCTGGTGATTCTGCGGCAAATAAAAAGCCCCGATGAAAAAATCAAAGGGGCTTTTGTCATTAATCAACTAATTTTTTACGACATAATTTCGTCGATGGTAACATAATCACCTACTCTTCCGGTCATTTTTTCTGCATCGGTGTTAACCGGCAGTGTTTTCTTGCCGGGTCTCCAACCTGCGGGGCAAACTTCGCCGGTTTTATGAGCATGCTGATGGGCTTCAATTTGGCGGATAAATTCTTTTACGCTTCTTCCTACGGGAGGAGCCTGAACTTCCTGTGCCATTACAATGCCGTCAGGATTAACTAAAAATCTGCCACGTAAAGCAATGCCTGCATCTTCGATGAGTACACCAAACTTGCGCGATACTTCACCGGTAGGATCGGCACCAACAGTTAGTTTTAAATCTTTCAGCAAAGGTTCGGTTTCAGCAAAACGTTTGTGGCTGAATTTGGTGTCGGTAGAAATAGCCAACACTTCACATCCCAGTCTGTCGTGAATATCATTCAGGCTGGCATTCATGGCAGCAATTTCGGTAGGACAAACAAAAGTAAAGTCGGCAGGATAAAAACAAACTACAGTCCATTTTCCTTGAAAATCATTTGAATTTACCTCTACATAATGCCCGGTAGCCGCGTTAAAAGCTTCCAGTTTAAACTCGGGCATGGGTTTTAATACTAATACACCATTTTGTTCCATTTTTTTAAATTTTTTATAGTTAATAACTTGATATATACTTGTGTGATCTTTTCAAAAAAAGATCACATCAAAAGTAATAAGAAATTATTCTAAATAACAGGCTTTAATGTTTTTTAAGAAAAGCAGAAGGGGGCAGTTTGGTAAGAAGGAACTAACAACTAAAATGGTATTGCTATCCGGTCTGATAAAAAACTAAAACACGAACCTGTAAACCAGTTTCACGGCGGCATCGGTGGTTTGAGGTTTCAAATAGTCGATTTCTTTAACCCGCTCCTCGTAGCCAATATTATACACCACGTACAAGTCGGAACCCACCTTGGGGATCCAGTGTAACCTGAAATTATAAAGCATCACCTGATTCAAATCGTTATACTGCGAAAAAAGGGATAGATTAATTTTAGTGGTAAAGGCATAATTAAGGTACAGCGAAAGCTCGTTGGTTATTACCTCCCCTTGCGGGAAATGTACAATATTTAACGAATAACCACCATTAAAATTCAGGTGCTGGTTCACGTTTACCCCCAGCTCACTTTCAAAAGTTTTAATCCTTCCGTTATAAAATCCTCCCCAATTGTAAAACAGAGCAATCCATACCCGGCGTGCCTGGTAAGTTTCAAACTGTAATTCGTATTTATACATCCAATATTTTCCTTGCGGGATGATGATGTCATCGGTTAATTCAAAGGCCTCATCCAACCTGTCAAAACTCTGAATAAGATTTACTTCAAATCGTTCACCGGAGCGAAAAACGGCTCCCAAAGGGCGGGTTTCATTTCTAAAACTTTCCAACTCGCCGGTATTGTGCGTGTAGTATGCCGTAAAACCCCATGGCTTCAGCAGCAACCGCTTAATACCATATTTTGTAAACACTCTCGGGGAGATTCGAAAGTACCAGGAATAGGAGTTGTAATTGGTGCGGCGGATAAAACCCAGCTCAGGGTTAAAACTGCTCTGCATGCTTCCAACAGCCATATAGTTGTCGATAAGATCGTTTGGATAATCCACATATGCCCGGTAGGTTATGGCTTCCTTTTGCAAGGTAAATTTTTCCATGCTCGTGGTAAACGACCCTGCTACCACCAGGTTTTTATTCTTTAAAAAATGGGAAGTACGGTAAGCGGCATCTATACCCACCACCTGGTTGGAAGTGGTGTTATTAATTTTATTGGTAAAGATGCCGCCAATGTACGACTGCTTTCCCACATCGCGTTTATACCTGAATACCGTGTTGTTTGTCGAGGATATGCTATCCGTTTTTCCCTCTTGAATATTCAAAAAGCCAATATTATTTTTTCCCACTTTTCCATACAGCCGGGCGCCAACGATAATGGGCACCTGTTCGCCATCTTCCACACCTATCTGGCGCGAGTAAAAAGCGTTGTTCCTGTCGCCAAGATAGTAGTTGTACATATCGTATCCTTCTAAAAAAAACTGCCGCTTTTCAGGATAATAGACCCCAAACCTCGACAGGTTAACAGGAATTCGGTCGGATTCCACCTGGGCGAAATCGGTATAGCTGGTAAGATTTAACTTTAGCGTGGGCGACAAGTAAATATTTAAATCGCCCCCTAGTTTTAGCGGATAGCTGTTGCCCTCCTCTTTATCATAACGCCACCCGGCCAATCCATAAGGTTTTAGTTCAAACTTTTTGGCATAGGCAATATTTTTTATGCCTGTCAGTTTACCCGCCCGGTTAACGGCAAAAATTGAGTTATCGCGCGACCATCCCTGCCACAACGATTGCTCATTTTCTGACGCGATATCACGCTCAAAATTGATGGCCCAGTGTAACTCCGATCCCCTTTTAAACTGCAGGGTTGTAAATGGAATGTAAATCTCGGCAAACCACCCTTCATCAGTAAGCGTGGTTTTGCAATCCCACACGCCGTTCCAATCTTTGTTGCCATCCTCGCCACCGTAAACCTGCACATCGGTTCGCGCACCATTGGGATTCACCACAAACAGGTAGCCATTCCTGTTATCGTTAAAAGGACTTATTAATATTTGAAAGTTATCATCCGATTCGTAGTCAAAGTCTCTGTTCAGGTTTTTTGCCACAATTTTGGAAGGGTCTTTTTGATAACACCAAACGCCAATATAGAGCGTATTGTTATCATATAAAATAGCTGTTTCAGTGCGCTCGGTAACCGGCTCACCATAGTTCAAATCGCGTTGGGTAAAGTTGCTGATGTGCATGGCTTGCTGCCACGCGGGCTCCGAAAGAACCCCGTCAAACTTGATCTTTTTATCAATTTTGTATGCCTTGAGGGAAGAAGGTTCCGAATGCTGCGAAAAAACCTGCAGATGTACCATGGTTATCAAAAACACAAAAACAGCAAACTTTTTCATGTGCTTAAATTTTACTTAACAGATTCCCTCATAATCCAAATAGTTGCCCGTAAACGAAATAGTAACCAATATCTTTGCGGACCATTACGTTTATGGTTCACATAGGCAAGAGGATACAGTCGTTTGGGTTACTTTTAGAAAAAGTTACAAATGTAGGAAAACAAAAAAGACAGAGGTTTCTTTGCAAAGAAAATTTAAGCATAACCCTTTACATGCCTGGTATTCTGGGTATTTTCTTTAGCTTGGAAAGTTTCCAGTAATGTCCCCATGCCCTTTTAATCCAATGGCCAAACGTTGGCATGGGTATAATTTTTTCCTTGTTCCATTTACGAAGTGTAAAAATAGCCCCGTTGCCGGCATCCATCACGCAAATAATATTCAAATGATTGGGATACCCTTTACGTTTTGGGTTTCCAATAATGGCATTGTTGATGTTGTACACTGCATATTTGGCCATGATTTCGGCAATATGCCCCTGCTTGGCAATCCATTTAGGACCTTCCAAACGGGTAACATCACCGGCGGCATAAACATTTTTCTGGGGGCCGTTAACCCTGCAATATCCGTCCACCAACAAGTTGCTGTCAACCGACAACGGTAAGTCGGAGTTTTGCAGCACAGGGTGTCCCGTGCCTGCCGGAGTATAAATTACAAGGTCGCTTTCCAGTTCCGACCCGTCAGTAAAAACAACTTTTCCCTTTTCAAACCTTTTGATGGGCACCCCGATTTTTTCATCAATTTCGTGCTTTTTATACATCCTGCTTAGCATCTTAAGCCCTTCGCCGCCCATGCGTGCCCCCGGTTCTTTCATGGGGGCAAAAAAGGTAATCTGAAATTTATCATAAAGGTTTTTCTCCTTCAAAAGGGTAACCAGGTTAAACAGCATCTCAAAGGCAGGGCCTCCTCGCACTCCCGTGGGCGATTTTGGGTTACCACCAAAACCCACGGCAATTTTACCGTGTCCGCGGGCAACCAGTTCATCCACCTTTTTCTTTAGCTCCAACAAGCTATCAGGTTTTCCGCAGGTTGAAAAAGTATGCTCTTTCATCCCTTCTATAGCCAGTTTGCTGCTGCCGAACGCTACAATCAGGTAATCGTATTCAATGGTTTGACCTGAAAGTATCACCTTGTTTTCTTTTGAAACAATGGATTCTACTTTGTCAATAATCAGTTCAAATTTGTGTACCTTCTGAAGCTCTTTTAGTGGCAGTTTAACATCGTCAAAACTAATTTTCCCCACCGGAATCCAAATGGATATTGGATAAACAAAACAGTAATCACGCTCTGAAACCAATGTTACTTTATGCCCCAATTTACTCAAATGATAAATCGATTCCACGCCGGCAAAGCCACCTCCAAGCACTACTATATGTTGTTGTTGTTTTTCTTTCATAATTTCCTGAAATAGCATTAATAAAATTTAGTCCATAAATATACGACAAAATTATATATACTTCATATATGTTCAATCACCATGTTTAGGTATTTGTTCAATCCAACCATCTTAACTATAAAATTAAGTCAAAATATCGGACCATTCTTCAACAAACTTATTTTCCCCTGGAGATATTTTTTTTCCTATCTTTGCCTCTCAATTCAAATCCTCCCATACACCGAGGCATTTGGATTTATAAAGAAGGATGAAGAGACCGGGCTCAGCGAAGTCCTGGCAACCTACTGCTTTAGCAAGGTGCCAATACCCGGTTCCGGTAAACATTCCGGAAGATGATAAATTTAAATGCTGATGATTCGTTGTTTTTCATTGAAGCAGGCTCCAACACGGGTTGGCCACTCAGCATAAGCTAACTTAAAAAAAGGATAACTATGTCAGTTAATAAACCGGATATAAAAGCATTGCTGAAACAGCGAATACTCGTACTGGACGGTGCCATGGGAACCATGATTCAACGCTATAAGCTGGAGGAGAAAGATTACAGGGGTGAACGATTTAAAGATGTTTCAATCCTTCAAAAGGGGAACAACGACCTCCTATGTTTAACACAGCCACAGATTATTCAAAAAATCCACGAAGAGTATTTGGAAGCCGGTGCCGACATCATCGAAACTAACACCTTTAACGGTACCCGCGTTTCACAAAGCGACTACGGTTTGGAAGATTATGTGCAGGAGATAAACCGTGAAGCAGCCCGGCTGGCGAAAAAAGCTGCCGACCAATTTACCCTGGCTAATCCCGATAAACCCCGGTACGTGGCAGGAGCCATGGGGCCTACCAACAAAACGGCTTCCATGTCGCCGGAGGTGGGAGATCCCGGGTTCAGAAACATCAGTTTTGATGAACTCTATCAAAACTATTTGGAACAAGCATCTGCTTTGTTGGAGGGGGGAGCTGATATTTTACTGATAGAAACCGTTTTTGACACCCTTAACGCCAAAGCTGCCCTGATGGCGGTGAATGATTTGATGAAAAACAAGGGACGGAAAATTCCCGTGATGGTTTCGGGAACCATCAGCGATAACAGTGGTCGAACGCTGTCGGGACAAACGCTGGAAGCTTTTTTGACTTCCGTTTCGCACATCGACCTGCTAAGCGTGGGGTTAAACTGTTCGTTGGGGGCTGAGCAGTTACGGCCGCATTTGGCTGAACTTTCCAAAAAAGCCCCTTTTCCCGTGAGTGTCTATCCCAATGCCGGACTCCCCAACCAGTTTGGCGAGTACGATGAAACCCCGGAAGTGATGGGGGCCCATATTCAGGACTTTCTGGACAATAAATTTGTGAACATCGTGGGAGGCTGCTGCGGCACCACGCCTGACCATATTCGTAAAATCGCGGAGGAGGCAGCACGTGCTCAACGGCGTGAGATTCCCAAGCTTCAACACGTTACCGAGCTGAGTGGTCTGGAGCCGGTGGTTATCAACAAACAGCGAAATTTTGTCAATATTGGCGAGCGAACCAACGTGAGTGGGTCTCGTAAGTTTGCCCGCCTTATTCGCGAAGGCAAATACGAAGAGGCGCTCTCTATCGCCCGCCATCAGGTGGAAGGCGGAGCACAAGTGCTGGATGTAAGCATGGATGACGGCATGCTGGATGCGGAAAAAGAGATGGTGAAATTTTTGCATATGCTGGCATCGGAACCCGAAATCGCACGACTACCTATTATGATTGACTCTTCCAAGTGGGAAGTGATTGAGGCAGGGTTAAAATGCGTTCAGGGCAAGGGCATTGTTAACTCTTTGAGCTTGAAAAACGGTGAACAGGATTTTCTTGAAAAAGCTGAAAAGGTAAAAAATTACGGGGCAGCTCTCGTGGTAATGGCGTTTGATGAAAAAGGACAAGCGGCAACCTACGAGGATAAAATTGCCATCTGTAAGCGGGCTTATGATTTGTTGGTTACTAAAGTTAATTTTGCACCCGAGGACATTATTTTCGATCCCAACATCCTTGCCATCGGCACCGGCATCCAGGAACATAACAACTATGCCGTGGATTACATCAAGGCGACAAAATGGATTAAGGAAAATCTGCCTTATGCCAAGGTGAGTGGGGGCGTGAGTAATCTCTCGTTTTCTTTTCGAGGTAACAACGTGGTTCGGGAGACCATGAACTCGGTGTTCCTCTATCACGCCATCAAAGCTGGCATGGACATGGGTATTGTCAACCCCGGCATGTTGCAGGTTTACGATGAAATTCCCGAAGACCTTAGAAACCTGGTGGAAGACGTGGTGCTAAACCGCCGGAAAGATGCCACCGAGCGGCTGTTGATGTATGCCGAAACCATCAAGGATAAAGACTCATCCAAAGAGGAGAAACAGCAGGAATGGAGAAACCAGCCTGTGGAGGAGCGGCTTAAGCATGCTTTAATAAAAGGGATTACCGATTACCTTGAAGAGGATGTGGAAGAAGCACGTCAAAAGGCCAGTCGGGCGCTAGATGTAATCGAGCAAACCCTGATGGACGGTATGAACGTGGTGGGCGACTTGTTTGGTGATGGTAAAATGTTTTTACCGCAGGTGGTAAAAAGTGCCCGCGTGATGAAACAGGCAGTATCCTACCTGTTGCCCTACATCGAAGCTGAAAAGCTGGAAACCGATAACAACACCTCGGGAAAAGTGTTGCTGGCAACCGTGAAAGGCGATGTACACGACATCGGAAAAAACATCGTGGGCGTGGTGTTATCGTGCAACAATTACGAGGTAATCGACCTTGGCGTGATGGTTCCTGCAGAAAAAATTCTGGAAATGGCTCAAAAGGAAAACGCCGATATTATTGGTTTGAGCGGACTTATTACTCCTTCACTGGAGGAGATGGTGTTTGTTGCCAAAGAGATGAAGCGCAAAAACCTCAACCTGCCGCTGCTTATCGGTGGTGCAACCACTTCTCCCATCCACACGGCGGTAAAAATAACTCCGGAATACAACGAGCCTGTTATCCATGTTAAAGATGCTTCCAAAGTGATTAACGTGGTGAATAAATTGCTTTCGCCTGCCGACCGTCAGGTTTACCTCGACAGTATCGAACAGGAATATCAGAAATTGAGAGACAAGCATTTAAACAATCAATCCCAAAAAAGATATATCCCGTTTTCGCGGGCACGCGCCAATCGCTTTAAAACAGATTGGAATGAGCAGATTATCAGCAAGCCAAATTTTGCCGGGGTCAAGGTTTTTGATGATTATCCTTTGGATGAAATCAGAAAATACATCGACTGGACTTTCTTTTTCCATGCCTGGAAACTCAACGGGCGGTATCCTGAAATTTTGCATGACCCGATAAAAGGTGTCGAAGCCCAAAAATTGCTGGATGATGCCAACAGGATGCTGGACACCATCGTTGATGAAAAAAGGTTGAAAGCGAAAGCGGTTTTCGGAATTTTTCGTGCTGTGGCCGATGGGGAAGATGTGGCAGTTTTTGATGATGACGACAACAAGTTGACTGATTTTCACTTTCTGCGTAACCAGGAAGAAAAAGAGGAGGGGACGCCCAACCTGTCACTTTCTGATTTTATTGCTCCCAAAGAGACTGGTTTAACCGATTACTTGGGAACTTTTGCCGTAACGGCCGGGTTGGGTATAGAAAAACATCTTGAGGCTTTTGTTGCTCAAAACGACGATTACAGCGCCATCATGTTAAAGGTGCTGGCCGACAGGCTGGCCGAAGCCCTGGCAGAGCTGCTCCACTACCGCGTTCGTAAAGAGTTTTGGGGTTATGCTGCCCATGAGAACCTCACGGTAAAAGAGATTATCCGCGAGAAATACCGGGGCATCCGTCCGGCACCGGGCTATCCGGCATGTCCTGAGCACTCGGAAAAAGTCACCATTTTTAACCTGTTGGAAGCAGAAAAAAATGCCGGAATAAAGCTTACCGAAAATTATGCCATGTACCCGGCAGCCTCGGTAAGCGGCTACTATTTTGCTCATCCCGATGCTAAATATTTTGCAGTTGGAAAAATCCTGCCCGATCAGGTGGCTGATTATGCCCAACGCAAAGGGTTAACGGTAGAAGAAGTTGAAAGATTGTTGAATGTGAATTTAGTTGAGGAATAAATTAAAGATACCATGGAGTTAAAAGTTACCGAACATATTGCCAAAGCTGATAGAACTCTATTTTCGTTTGAGTTGCTGCCCCCTTTGAAAGGTCAGAATATTGAGTCCATTCAACAGGCCATCGACCCACTGCTGGAGTTCAATCCGGCGTTCATTAACATTACCTATCACCAGCAGGAGGTGGTTTACGAAGAGCTTGGCAAAGGGCTGATGAAAAAACGGGCCATCAGGAAACGTCCCGGAACCGTGGGTATATCGGCAGCCATTAAATACCGCTATAACATTCCCGTGGTACCACATATGATTTGTGGTGGCTTTACCCGCGAAGAAACAGAGAATGCTCTAATTGACCTCCACTTTCTGGGTATCAAAAATCTGTTGGTAGTTCGTGGCGATCCGCCTGCCAATACCAAAATATTCAAACCCGAACCCGAAGGCAACGAACATGCTTCCGACCTTATCGAGCAGGTGATGAACCTCAACCGTGGCATCTATCTTGACGAAGGATTAAAAAATGCCACCGAAACCGATTTTTGCATGGGTGTTGCCGGGTACCCGGAAAAACATCAGGAGTCGCCCAATTTTGAAAGCGACATTCATTTCTTAAAAAAGAAAATTGAAAAGGGAGCTTCTTACATTGTAACCCAGATGTTTTTTGACAACCAAAAGTATTTCGACTTTGTAAAGCTGTGCCGCTCCAAGGGTATTACGGTCCCTATCATTCCAGGTTTAAAACCGGTTTCTACTAAATCGCAGTTGGTCTCTATTCCCAAAACCTTTGGTGTGGATATGCCTGAATTACTGGTAAAAGAAATTTTAAAATGCAAAAACAACGATGCTGTTCGGGAGGTGGGTGCCAAATGGGCTGTTGAACAATCGAAAGAACTGTTGAAGTTCGGTGTGCCTGTTCTACATTACTACACCATGGGTAAATCGGATAACATCAGGAAGATTGCGGAGGAAGTTTTTTAGGGTGTTATTTGGTGTTGATTAAGTCTTTTAACTAAATGCTAAAGTTTACTCTCTCCCCTTGGCTGAACCCCGGGGGAGAGAGTATTATTGCATTATCTTCACTCCTCCGGGGTTCAGTCCGGAGGATACCAAAAATTTCTAACCTGAATAATCCAACAACTGTCATTCTTTTTCCCCTGTCCGTTAGGACAGGGACTACAAAAATAAATATTCCAAAGGCTTTAGCCATTAATACTTGATAAATTTCCCCCTGTATGCTTTGTTATCAGCAAAAAAGGTAATGATATAGTTTCCGGGAGTCAGGGTTGAAACGTTGAGGTGCTGCTCATATTTTGAAAGCTTACCGCTTTGAACCACCCTTCCTGTTACATCAAAAATACGGTAAGTTTTTTC
>JANTGU010000045.1 GCA_024762735.1 Bacteroidales bacterium
TGGCCGATCCGCATATTGTAAAAGATGGTGTCCCGCATGTAACACAACCCACCTTGTTTGATTTTTCAAGAATAAACGGGGCGGCTGCTTCCATCTATTCCAGTATTCACGACCTTTCAAAATGGATGATTACTCAAATGAACGATGGAAGATATGACGACAGCTTGCAAAAATCTCTTTTCTCAAAAAAAAGCCATCAGGCAATGTGGACCATTCACACGGTTACCAAAGCCAAAAACGACAATCGCTATAACACCCATTTTAGTGGGTATGGCCTAGGGTGGTTTTTAAAAGACGTACAGGGGAACATGCAGGTTTGGCACACCGGAGGGCTGGCAGGTATGTTGTCGAAAGTAATCATGATACCGGATAAAAAGCTTGGGGTGGTGGTGCTCACCAATGCCAGCAATGATGGGGCAGGTGTTTTCGCATCGGTAACCCAAACCATCGTGGATAGTTATCTCGGACTGGACGACCATCACTGGGTTGAAAAATATGCCGCCTATTTCAATAAGAAAAAAAATAGTGCCGACTCAGTTGTAAACAGCATTTGGAAAAAGGTAGAGAGCAACAGCGGTGTAACAATTGACACCCACGCGTTTATTGGTATATACAACGATAACTGGTTTGGAAAAGTGGAGGTTTATCAAAAAGATGGTAATTTGTGGTTCAGGTCGTTCCGTTCGCCCCAATATACCGGTAAAATGTTCTTTTACAACGCCAACACCTTTGCCATCAAGTGGAATGACCGCGATATGGAAGCTGATGCTTTTACCCTGTTCTCTCTGGACGAAACCGGGAAAGCCCAAACTTTTAAAATGAAAGGGCTGTCGCCTGATATTGATTTTAGTTACGATTTCCAGGATTTACATTTTATCAGAATAAACAATGATTAATGTTTTGAAGTTTTTTGGCCGGAAAAAGCAAAAGCCTGTTAATTCGGTAGCAGTAGTGTTAAGTGGTGGGGGTGCCAGGGGAGCCATCGAAGTGGGTGTTTTGCATGCGCTCAACGAATACGGAATTAAGGTAGAAGCCATTTCGGGTACCAGCATCGGGGCAATCGTTGGCGTTTTTTATAGTGCAGGGGTAACGCCCCTGGAGATGAAAAAAATCATGAGCAGTCAACGGTTTATCAAAATATTTCGTTTTGCCTGGAGCAAAAAAGGACTGCTTTCGATGAGTGAGCTTTTGCGCATGTTTAAGAAATACAATATCGGTGAAGATTTTGAATCGTTGAAAATCCCTTTTTATGCCTGCGCTTCAAACCTCGAAACCGGCAAAGCAGAAATATTCCATACCGGAAACCTGCATAAAGCCGTTGTTGCTTCGGCATCAATCCCCTTGCTGTTTGAGCCCGAAATTATTAACGGACAGCACTATATCGACGGGGGTCTTTACAACAACTTCCCCATTGAACCCCTGCTCAACCGTTATCCCTACCTATTGGGGGTGCATGTAAATAACTTTAAGCAACCTGAGGAGTATTCTGCCATGGCTGTGGCCGAACGTGTTTTTACCGCCGTTGTGCAACAAAACGTAATCGATAAACTTGATAAATGTGATTTTCTAATCAATCCCTACCTTGAAAACCGTAACGGCATCATCGATTTCAGGCAAACCGACAAGTTGTTTGAAATCGGGTATAACGAGGGAGTTAAGTTCGCTGAAATGGCATTACAAAAAGAAGCCCTTTCATAAGGCTTCCCTTAGCTTAAGAGTTTTTAACTTTTTTTCGTTTATTAATATTAACGCTTCTTATCTTTTAGCGGGGCGATTAGTGTATTTTTGCCTAAAATTTTATCTGTATGCATCGTAATTTCAATATCATTGTACTTCTTTTAATTTTCTCGGCAACCCTTGCTGAAGCACAGCAAAATAATGACACTTCAAAAGCTACAGCTTCTTCAGGGCGTTTTTTGGTTGAAGATTCTCCGGTAGTAAAGGCACTGGACAGCCTGACATTTTTAAAAATTTACAGCAAACGCTATTTTACTTTGGACAGCGCCCATTTTCAAAGCAATGGAGAAAAACCGGGTGCAGCACCTGTGGTACCTGATTCAATCATTAAAAAAAGACTGGCCATATTAAACGCACAATCGCCTATCGAACTTACGTACAACAAAGAGGTAAAATCATTTATTAATCTTTATGCCAATAAGCGGCGTCTTCTTACAGAAAAAGTATTGGGGTTATCAGAAATCTATTTTCCCATGTTTGAAGAAATTCTTGACCGATACGACATGCCTTTGGAACTTAAATACCTTGCCGTGGTGGAGTCGGCTCTCAATCCAAGAGCGGGATCAAATAAGGGAGCCAAAGGATTATGGCAGTTCATGTACGGAACCGGTAAGGTTTACGGCTTAAAAGTTACCTCGATGGTTGACGATCGTTATGACCCTTACAAATCAACGGTGGCCGCGTGCGAGCACCTGCAGGATTTATACGATATTTATGGCGACTGGTCGCTGGCCATGGCCGCCTATAACTCGGGAGCCGGCAACGTGAACAGGGCTATTCGCCGTGCAGGAGGAGTAAAAAATTATTGGGCGGTATGGCCTTTCTTGCCAAGAGAAACCCGGGGCTACGTGCCTGCCTTTATTGCGGTTACTTATATTATGAACTATCCGGCTGATCACAACCTCTATCCCATGCGTCCCAACATGTTCTTTTATGATATTGACACGGTTCATGTAAAAGATGTGTTGGCGTTTGACCAGCTGAATGAAATGCTGCACATTCCCATGGAGCAAATAAAATTTTTAAACCCTCAGTACAAAAAAAGTATTATTCCCGCTGTGAACGGTAAAGAATATATTTTGCGACTGCCCCGGCGCTACACAGCCGATTTTTTAAACAACGAAGATTCGGTTTACATGTACAAAACCATAAAGGGACTGGAACACGACAAGCTGATGGCCGAAGTAAAAAAAGCAGGTAACCGAAACATTCATATTGTACGAAGCGGCGAAAGTTTGGGACTGATTGCTAAAAAATACCACGTGTATGTGAGCCAGATTAAACGATGGAACCACTTACGGAGTAATACCATTTACCCCGGTCAAAAGTTGGTGCTGTTTGGTTATTCCGGAAAATCGGGCTCTTCCGCTGCGCACAAAGCGCCGGTGAAACGATCGAAAAGCAAATCGTATCATTACGTCAAAAGCGGCGAAAACCTGGGGCTGATTGCTAAAAAATATCACTGCTCGGTTATTGATCTAAAAGAGTGGAACGGATTACGAAGCAACACCATTCACCCGGGCCAACGACTATACGTTTATAAACCGGAAAAGAAAAGCAGCGCTACGGTAAAAAGTGGAAAATATATGTACCACGTGGTTCAAAAAGGAGATACCTTGTGGGATATTGCCAAGGAGTACGACGGGGTAACGGTTGAGCAGATTAAACGACTCAATAAAATTAAAAATTCACATCACCTAAGGCCGGGTCAAAAAATTAAAATTGCCGTTATCAGTTAATGGCAACATTTTTGCAATATAACTGATCATTAAAAACAAAAACACTTTTGCCATGATTGCTATTAAAAAAGTTGGTTTCGGGTTACTGTTAGCCCTGGGTATCCTTCTGTTTAACGCTTGCAGCGATCAAAATACCAGGTCAAAATTACCACGTTCTATCGGAAACACATCAGAGGTATTGGTGGTAGTGCAGGACGAGAACCAGTGGAAAGGAAACGTGGGTAAAACACTAAAAAAATATTTGGCAGCCGATCAGTATGGGCTACCTCAGCAAGAGAGTCTGTTTAAGCTTGCCCATATTAACAACTCATCGTTAAGCGAACTTTTTCAAAAGCATCACAGCCTGATTTTTATTGATATCAACAAAAAGTACAACAAAGTAACCCTTACGCGTTTTGACGACAAATGGGCTAAACCACAGGTAATCTATAAATTGTCGGCACCTTCCAACCTGGCGTTTGACACCACCTTTGCCAACTATAGCGATCAAATTATAAAAGGGTTAAGCAAGGTAGAGCGCGAACGCATCATGAATGTTTTTAATACGGCTTCCGACATCAAGGTGATGCAACAATTTGCTAATAAATTTAAGTTGAAGACCACTCTTCCCGAAGGATTTTACGTGGCTAAAAGCGAAGCCGGTTTCATGTGGCTCAAGCGTGATGCCAACAAGTATAACCAGGGAATCATTGCCATCTCGGTACCTTATAAAGATACCATTCAGTTTACCAATGCAAGCATTGCTGCTCGTATTATGTTGTTTATGAAAAACTACATTCCCGGTCCTACCGATGGCTCATTCATGTCCCTTGACACTACATACGTGCGCCCGGTAAGCAAGCCTGTTTCCGATTTCTTTGTTCCCTATACCATCGAAACGCGCGGTATGTGGCGTGTAGAACATGATTTTATGGCCGGTCCTTATGTGGCTTACACCTTTATCAATCCGGTTACCAAAGAGTTAACCACCCTATTTGGTTATGTTTACAAGCCCAATAAAGACAAACGCAACCTGTTACTCCAAATGGAAGCGCTGCTCTATTCAACCAAAGCGTATGAGGTTAAAAAAAATAGAAGGGATTGATTTATCCTGATTAATGGCTAAAGCCTTTAAAATTTCGATTTTTGTAGTCCCCGCCCTGAAGGACGGGGCAAAAAGATTAATTGTTAATGAATTATTCAGGTTATAAAGAAGCCCTTAAAACTTGTACTGATAAATCCGGTATTTTTTATACAACTCGGCATTGATGTTTATCAACGCGCGGTTCATCATGGTATTGTTTTCTAAAATCCAGCTGGCCTCACCCATGTGATAACCCCTTTTGGTACCGTTATGAAATGTTTTAGCGTACATGCAGGCATCAATACCGGTTTTGCGGTAGTTTTCTAAGATGCCCAGGGTAAGCACCCGAACACTCTTCACCTTCTTTTTAAAGTTGATTAGTTTCAGAAAATTGAATGGAAACAGTTTCCCGTTTCGGATTTTAATAAACACCTCGTTGATGTTGGGAATGGTAGCCGAAAATGCCACCGGTTTACCATGATCTTCAACCATAAAAACCAAATCGGGGGTGGTAATCATTTTTAGCTCTTTGGCCAGAGCCATAAATTCTTCTTCGGTCATGGGAATAAAGCCCCAATTATCTTTCCAGGCTTCGTTGTATATATATCTGATTTTTGGAATTTCCTCTTTCATGTTTTTAAAATCAACCGGGCGAATAATGATGCCCTGCGATTTAAGCCGCTCTTCAATTTTGGCACTTAGTGTGAGCATGCGTTCCGGAATTTTAGTGTCACGCAGGTACCAAGCCAGTAAGTCCATTCTTTTTTCAAGGCCAAAATCTAAAAACATCTTGTCGTAATACTCCTTATTATGTGTCATCATGACAAAAGGAGGGGTATCAAAACCTTCGATTAAGGTGCCGCAGGGGTCGTTGGTAGAAGGATTCATCGGGCCATACATCCCTTCAACTCCTTTATCTTTTAACCAGGCAATGGCCGTGTCAAATAGTGCCCTGGTAACTTCAGCATCTTCAATGGCTTCGTAAAAACCAAAAAAGCCCCAGTTCTCTTTCCAATGATCAACATAAGCCTGGTTGGTAACGGCACCAATCCGACCCACCACTTCACCCTGGTCGTTATAGGCTAAAAAATAATCTGCTTCACCGTGCTTAAAAAAAGGATTTTTCTTCTTATCCAGCGTTTCACGGGTCATAATCCGTAATTCAGGAACATATTTTTCATCCTTTGCATACAGCTTAAAAGGAAAATCAATAAATTGATTTAATGCCTTTTTGCCTTCGACTTTTTTAACCGTTATCATGTTTTTGATATTTATTAACAGAGGCCAAATTTAAGTATTTCTTAATACAATCAAAATATTACCTATTTTTGGTGCCCTTGATACAAATAAATGGTTTGGTAGAAAATTGTTCATTAACACAACTAATAAAATGTCAGAACTTCAAAAAAGGGCTATTAAATTTGACGAACCTCAAAGAGTAAAAGACTTGGGATTGTATCCCTATTTCAGGGTTCTTCAGTCGGGGCAGGATAAAGAGGTTGTTATCAACGGCAAAAAGGTGCTTATGTTCGGATCGAACAACTACCTTGGCCTTACCAGTCACCCGAAAATTAAAGAGGCGGCCATTGCTGCCATTAAAAAATACGGATCAGGCACAGCTGGCTCACGATTTTTAAACGGCACGCTGGACATTCATCTTGAATTAGAAAAGAAGCTTGCTGACTTTGTTGGTAAAGAAGATGCCATTACCTTTTCCACCGGTTTTCAAACAAATCTGGGTGCCATCGGGGGTGTTATCGGCCGTAAGGACTGTATCATTATTGATGAGCAGGATCATGCGTCGTTGATTGACGGAACCCGGTTGGCTTTTGGTAAAGTGTACAAATACAAACACAACGACATGGAGTCGCTGGAAAAGGTACTTTCCAAACAAACCGACTACGATCTTAAACTTATTATCATGGATGGCATCTTCAGCATGGAAGGGGATATTGCCAAGCTTGATAAAATAGTAGCCCTTGCTAAACAATACAGTGCTGTCGTTATGGTTGACGATGCTCACGGGTTGGGTGTTTTGGGTAAAAACGGCAGAGGAACCGTTGATCATTTTGGTGTTACCGATGAGGTGGAGCTTATTACCGGAACCTTTAGCAAATCGCTGGCAACGGTAGGGGGCTTTATTGCTGCTTCAAAAGAGGTGGTTGAATTTTTACGCCATACGGCGCGTAGTTTTATTTTCAGCGCCAGTCTGCCCCCGGCAGCAACAGCTTCGGTAATTGCAGCACTTGATGTAATTGAAGAAACCCCTGAAATTGTTGACCATTTGTGGGATAACACCCGTCTATCCATTAAGCTTTTTAACCATTTTGGAATGGATATCGGTAAATCGGAAACACCCATTATTCCTATCTATGTTCGCGACAATGAAAAGACCTTTATGCTAACTAAAATGCTATTGGACGAAGGTATTTTTGTAAACCCTGTCATTTCGCCGGCTGTACCACCCGAACATTCGTTATTACGCTTTTCATTAATGTCAACCCACACGAAAGACCAGATTGAGTACACCATCGAAAAAATATATAAAACAGGTAAACAGATTGGTGTTTTTAGCTAGAATTCTTCTCGTCGATAAAGGAAAAGACCCACACTAAAAGGTTTTAGTCGTCCGATGACTTTGAGTCATCGGATGACAAGGGCTGACTCCCTAAAACCTCTCTTGCACGGTTTGCAAACGCGCGACCGCATTCTGAATTCTCAAAATCCCTCACTCCAAAATACTTCTTAGATTTAATATCGCTATTCTGATATCGTCATTCAAATGTTCCCCAAATTAAGACCCATCGTCCTCCCGAGCGTAAGCAATACGAGGCACGAGAGTTGCTGTAGTCGAGGCCCGCCCGAACGTACTGTTCGGTACGGGCGGGAACCTCCCGAGAATCATCCTGCCCACAAAGCAAGAATGCTTTTAATCTAGCCCCCTTAATGAATCAAAAACTACCATTACAACCGGTAAACTGCTATCTTTGCAAAAATTTTTTTTGAAAACATTGAATATGCAATTAAGCGAACAAGAAATAGTTAGACGTGAAGCCCTTCAGGAGCTTCGTAAATTGGGCATTAACCCCTACCCGCCGGAAATGTTTGAAGTTTCGGCCTATGCCCGTGAAGTGCTGGACCAGTTCCCAAACGATAACACTCTTTTTCAGGAAGTGTCGATGGCCGGCCGTATCATGAACCGCCGTGTAATGGGAGCCGCCTCTTTTGCTGAAATTATGGATGATACAGGCCGCATTCAGCTCTACTTTAAACGCGACGACATCTGCCCCGGCGACGATAAAACCATGTACAACACGGTATTCAAACGCTTGCTTGATATTGGCGATTTTATCGGGATTAAAGGGTTTGCTTTTATTACCAAGATGGGGGAAATAACCATCCACGTTACCGAGTACAAGGTTTTGGCAAAATCGTTGCGTCCGTTGCCCATCGTGAAAGAAAAAGACGGACAGGTTTACGATGCTTTTACCGATCCCGATCAGCGCTACCGCCAGCGATATGTTGATTTGATTGTGAACGATCATGTCAAAAAGACCTTCGTACAGCGTGCACAAATCATTCAGTCGATGCGTAATTTCCTGTCAGGAAAAGGGTATCTCGAGGTGGAGACTCCTATTTTGCAACCCATTCCCGGGGGTGCGGCAGCACGTCCGTTTATCACCCATCACAATGCCCTAAACATGCCTTTGTATCTGCGTATTGCCAACGAACTTTACCTTAAAAGGCTGATTGTTGGGGGTTACGAAGGAGTTTTTGAATTTGCCAAAGATTTCCGTAACGAAGGAATGGACAGGTTCCACAATCCTGAATTTACTCAAATGGAGATGTATGTGGCTTACAAGGACTATTTCTGGATGATGGAAACCACCGAGCAGATGATTGAAAAAATTGTTACCGACCTTTACGGAACTACCAAAGTACAGGTGGGTGACAACGAAATAGACTTTAAAGCTCCGTTTAATAGGCAAACCATTCTGGGTGCCATCAAAGAGTTTACCGGTTACGACCTTACCGATAAAACAGAAGAGGAGATTCGTGCCATTGCAAACAAGCTTTCTATCGAAACAGACCCGAGTATGGGTAAAGGAAAACTGATTGATGAGATTTTTGGAGAGAAGTGTGAAGGCAATTATATTCAACCAACCTTTATCATGGATTATCCTGTTGAGATGTCGCCATTATGCAAGCGCCATCGCGACAACCAGGAACTCACCGAGCGTTTTGAGCTGATGGTAAATGGCAAAGAGCTGGCCAACGCCTATACCGAACTGAACGACCCCATCGACCAGCGTGCTCGTTTTGAAGAGCAACTTCAGTTATTGGAAAAGGGTGATGATGAGGCCATGTTTATTGATTACGATTTTTTACGTGCCATCGAATACGGCATGCCTCCCACATCAGGCATGGGAATAGGTATCGACAGGCTGGTGATGCTGTTAACCAACCAGCCTTCCATTCAGGAGGTGCTTTTCTTCCCCCAGATGAAACCGGAGCAGAAAGCAAAACCCATCACCGCCGAAGATTTTGTCAAAGCAGGTGTTTCAGAAGTTTGGGCTGAGCACATGATTCCTGCCGGGTTTAAAACACCTGCCGACCTCAAGGAAACCAAACCATCGGCCATTCAGCAAAAGTTAAACGGTTATCGTAAAAAAAACAAATTAGATATCCCTGCCGTACAAATAGATGAAATTGATGGCTGGTTAGCGTGAGATTAAAGAAATTTTTATACTTTTAGGGCTGCATTTAATGCAAATCTGATTTACCTGAAACTTATAATCGGATGCTTCGTTAAAAGTTAAAACGCTAAATCTATGAAAAAGAATATATTTACTATCGCGTTAGCAGCCTGTTTAACCTTGCTGTTGCTTTTGCCCTCCGTGTTAAAAGCGCAGGACAAGTCGTATTGGGAGGTAAATCTGAACGGTGGATCAAGTCTGTTTTTTGGAGACATCAAACAGTATCAATGGGCACCTGTATCAAATTATGAAAACGAGTGGCGTTTTGGTGCCGGGTTACAATTTGGCCGCCAATTATCCTATGTTTTTGGTGTCAGGGGGCAGGCACTGTATGGCCAGTTGGCAGGAACCAGGCGCGAGTGGAAGCGTTATTTTCAATCGGATTACATCGAAACCAATGTAAATTTTACCATCAATTTCAACAACATCTTTGGACAAAAAAGATCGGATCGGTTTTTTAACCTTTACATGATAACGGGTATTGGGCTCACGCAGTATAATACCACTGTTTACGAACTGGGAACAAACAAAATGCTGGCTCAGGTTGGAAACGGATATGGAAAAGGCATTGGCGGACGAACCCTGGAAGGTATTTTAACCGTTGGAATGGGTGCTGTTTTCAGAGTTAATGATAATTTGCACGTTACGCTCGAGTCAGCTAACCGGGGGATGAATTCAGATGCTTACGACCATTGGGAAAAAGGTTTTCCCTTTGATGTTTACAACTATACCTCATTGGGCATATCGTGGCGGTTTGGTGTGGGTAAAACTAAAGCGCCTCCCTATCATAATTCAGGGGAAGAAACACCTTACTACGAATATGACACTGACACTACCACTCAAGCAGAAGATGTAGTAACCCCTGAACCGGTTCAGCCGGGACAACAAGTGGAAGTGTTACAAATAGAGGAGCCAAAGCCGGTTGAACCCCCGGTTGTGGTGCCTGTAGCAACTCAAACCACTCAACAAGCCGAGGTGCCCGCTAAACCAAATCCCGAATACAGGGTTCAGATTAAAGCAAAATACGGAAAGCCTCTTTCACGTGAAAAGCTGAGTGCTCAGTACAATATTCCTGTTGATGAAATTCAGGAAGATCGTCACAATGGATATTTTATTTACACGGTTGGTTCGTATGCCACTTATGATGAAGCACGCGACAGAAGAAATGTGATACGAAATGTCAATGGTATTTACGATGCTTTTGTGGTAGCCTTTAACGAATGTGGAAGACTGGATAAACTACCCTAAATTATGAAAGAGCCTTACAATACAAAATACGATTATCACCCCGAAACGGATGAGGTTAATACTACCATCCGCTGGTTGATTATTATTGTTTCCCTTGCTTTCGCGGTTTATGCTTCCTACGTGGTGGTTTAAAGATGAGAGCACAAAAAAACCTCACTTATAAAAGTAAGTGAGGTTTTTTTGTACGGGTTTACGGCTACTTTGAGCTCGTCTCTTTTGACTCTTTTGACTCTTTGTCGTTCTTTTCGGGCTCTTCCGAAATGCCGCCTTTAAACTCCTTTACCCCT